>JANMHD010000365.1:0-17409 GCA_031374985.1 Coleofasciculaceae cyanobacterium OTE_70_metabat_329
GTGCCTAGTGCCTTGGCAATTTCTAAAGCGATTTCTGGAGTAATTTGCTTGCTGCCATTCACAATTTCATTAATAGTTTGGAGAGAACAACTCATGATAGTTGCAAGATATTCCTGTGTCCAATCACGAGCGACCAACTCCCGACTTAAAATCCGACCCGGTACTGGAACCCTTGCTGGCAATAAATCCTGACTCATATTATTTCCTCTTTGCTATATCTCTTAATCTAATGATAATCTTCGATATCAATAATGAGTAGATAAGTTCCCTGATTATCTTTTTCAATTGAAATAATCAAACGCCACTGAGAGTTCAACCTTAGCGATCGCTGTCCTTGAGTTCCCCGTTTTCCCGAAAGTTTTTCAAATCTCAATCCCTTTAATGCATACAAATCCCTTTCATCTATGGCAGAATCAATAATCGCCACAGAACAAGCTAAGACATGGAGATTTCTAGAAATATGGGTTGATCTGATTCTTTTTCCCCCTAAAATTCTTATGCTAGTGAGCGATCGAGATGGAACTTGTAGTATTTTCAACCCCGCCTCTGACTATAAACTCGTAGTCTCTCATGCCAATTATCAATCAGCCCAAGAATGGCTTCTAGAAGATGAATATGAGAGGGTAAAAGGTCAATTTTTAGCAGAAGAAATTATATAAATAAGAGTTGTTAGCGATCGCATACCTCCAGCTCTGCATTGGGATTGTGATTTTTATAATCTGCTAACCAACTACAACCTTGATTAATTAGGCTAGATAAATCTAAGTTCCAGATCACTACCTTGCCATCCTGTCCCGCCGTAGCTAAAGCCCTTTTATTCTGACTAAAGCTGGCCTCAAAGATAGCGGCACTGTGGCTAGTCAGAGTAGTAATTAAAGTTCCATCTAAGCGCCAAAACTTTAGAGTTTTATCTTCACTTACCGAAGCGATCGCTGTCCCATCCGGGGAGAATCCAACCCAATTCACCGAACCATTGTGACCCCGTAGAGTATTAACCAAAGTACCATCTAGGTTCCAGAGCTTAATAGTTCCCTTATTAGTCGCTACAGCCATAAATCTACCATCGGCGGAAAATGCCACATAGTTAACCGCCCCATTATGTTCAGCAAAAGTCTGGACTAGCTTGCCATCTAATCGCCAGAGTTTGACTGTCTGATCATCACTGCCGGTGGCTACTAAATCTCCATCCCTAACAAAGGCTACTGTATTTACTGTATCTTGATGCCCAATTAAGGTTGTGAGTAAAGTTCCCTGGGTATTCCAGATTTTAGCAGTTTTATCTTGGCTGCCCGTGACGAGGAGGCGATCGTCCCCAGAAAAAGCTATGTTAGTTACGGGTTGCTCGTGGGCAGCAATAGTGCGGACTAGATCCCCCTGATTTGTCCATAGGCGCACCGTGCGATCATCACTCCCTGTCGCCAACAACTGTCCCTGATGGGAAAAAACTACACTATTCACTGCCTCACTATGACCAGAGAGTTCCTTAAAAAGTGAGTAGCCCCTTGCCCCAGCAATCCATAATCTCACCTGCTGATCATTTCCTCCGGTGGCAATTGTCTCCCCATCTGGCCTAAAACTTACACTATTTACTGCCTTTGATTGCTCCGTAATTAGACTAGGGACTATGTTTTGATTATAAGGATTACTCCGCCATAACTTCACGGTACTATCACCGCTAGCACTCGCTAAGGTCTGACCATCAGGGCTAAAAGTTACAGACCGGATCAAATTGCCATGACCCTTGAAGGTATCCAATAGATTTCCCTGCAAATCCCATAGCTGCACCGTATTATCTGCATTTCCCGTAACTAAAATCTGACTATCGGGACTAAAAGCGGCACTCAGCACCCAATCACTACTAGCTTGCCAACTCTGCTCCGGTTGTTTACCCCAATTCCCAGTAGTAGGGTTCTTTTGCCATAGGAAAACCCGACCATCGGTACCTGTAATTGCCAATCTTTGATTATTGAGAGCAAACTTGATACTAGTAATAACTTTTTGAGTATCTTGTCCCGGAGCTTGCCATGCTTGCTGGAGTTGCCAAGCACCTTTTTGATCCCGTTGCCAAAAGATCACTTTGCCATCGGCACCAGCAGAAACTAAAAATTTCCCATCGGGGGAAAAATCTATCCCTAAAACTCGATTGCTATGACCCGTCAGAGTAGTAACAAACTTTCCCTCCTTCGTCCATATTCTGATGGTTTTATCCCAACTGCTACTGGCAATTAATTGCCCATCGGGGCTAAATACCACCGAACTAATCGTATCTTGATGACCGATCGCATCCAGCACTGCCCCAGTTTCGTAGTTCCATATCTTTACTATTTTATCAGTCCCTCCAGACACCAATAGCTGACTATCTCGGTCAAAAGCTACACTATAAACTTCTCCCTGATGCCCAACTAAGGTCTGAAGTAATTGCCCTTGGGGAGACCAGAGCTTAATACTTTTATCCTTACTAGCAGTGGCGATCGTTTGACCATTAGGCGCAAAAACTACTCCCATTACCCAGTCGGTATGGCCTTCAAGGCGATTACTTTCCCGAATTTGTCCTAGTACCTGTTGGAGAGTGGTGACAACTCGAATATTCGTATCTACACTTGCCCCCAAAAGATTTCCCCAAAAGTTATCCAAGGCCTTACCAGCTTTGAGGCTAGATATCAAGGCATCAAATTTCCGATTGGAGAGGAGCAAACTTTCAGAAGAAGAGACGATCGCCCCAATTTGGGTATTGGTTTCCTTGAGGGATGCTTGGATAGCAAATACCCCCGCCAGCATGGCCATAGTTAAAAATCCTAAGCCCCACAACCTTGCCCCCGTTAATCTTTGTTGCAGAATCTGATTAAGTTTATTTTCACTATCCTGCTGCCCTAGTTTCGCCGTGGTTAATTCCGCAATCAAAGCTTTTTCTCGCAGGGCAAATTCTAGCCTTTCAATGGTTTCTTGATTACTAATTTGTTGCTGCTTATAATCTTCTATTTGCAGCCTTGTATTCACTTCTTCTTGTTGCCGAATAAAATTCACCAAATAATCATGGACTAATTGATAACGGGGCAAGGGAATTTCTGGTAAGAGAAATACTAAGCCAGATTTTTCTAAGATTTCTAAAATCAGGTCTAAAGTTGGGTCTAATTCCCCCTGTTCTAGTTGTAAATCAGCAATCAATTCTAGACGAGTTTTTAGGGGACGGATATCATTTTCAGCGGTGAGAAAGTATAGTACCTGCCAAGCGATCGCTGCATTTTCTACCCCACAATCTTGAACCACCTGTTCTAAAAATCTTTCTGCTAGGCGTTGCTTCAATCCAGACTGATGATACTGCTCTAGGGTAGTAATATTTTCTGATTGAATTTGGGCTCCTACTAGCTGGAGTTCAATGGGGCGAATCTCTTGGTTTTCCCCCGCTAGTTCAGCAACTATTTCGTCTACTAAATCTGGTTCTAGTTCAAAATCTGCGCGCCTAGTTAAAGTCATAATAACTGATTTGGCATCAGAAATAGAAAAGTTACCTAGGGGATAGCGAATCCTACGATCGAGGATATTATCATTAATCGTTTCTAATAGAGTTTGTTCACTATAGAGTAGATAATGTAAGCCATCTTCTCTAAGAGAAATAATTATCTTAATATAGGAAATATTTAAGCAGTCTCTTAAAAAGGCAAAGAAATGATTTCGATGATATTTATCAGTATTATGAAAGAAAAATTCTTCAAATTGATCAAAAATTATAACTGTCAAACAATGTTGTTCATCCTGTTTTTTTAGTTGATCTAATATCTGGGTTAAATTAGCATCAGCTTCTAAATTAGCATCTAACTTAGGCTCTACACTAGGCTCTAGATTAAATGCTTTAACCAGTTCCTTGATCCAATTAGTATAAACTTGTATGACTACAGTTATAGCAATACGATCGCCCACCCCTCGTTCCTGCAAAGCGGGGATTAATCCCCCATGAATCAAAGAACTTTTGCCGACTCCTGATTCCCCGTGAAGAACAATTAACCGATGGTCAGCACGACCCAAGCGACTAAGTAAATTTTGCAAATCTTGATAGCGGCTAGAAACCTTAATTTCTGCGGCCACTGTAGTCTGTATATCAACTAAAGTTGGAAAAGATTTACTATGGGTTGGTTGAGGTTGTAATCGCCTTGCTCCGATAAAAGCCCGAAATCCATAAAGCTGTTCTACCGATAATTGTTGTTGTTTAATATGAAATGCTTCTAGATAGCAACCTTGATCAAAATATAAATCTCTTAATTGCTTGAGGATATCTAAATATTGCTGAGGATCAGCCCAATGGTCGCTATTTTCTAGAGCAATATCTAGCTGTTGTCTGGCAATAGTTAAATTGTGTCCAGCTTGGCTATTATTTCCTAAAGAATTATAAGCTTTAACTAAAAATAACCGATAAAGCTGTTTTAATAATAATCCTTGTAAGGCTAAGGGTGGTTGCTGAACTTTGTCGAAGTGATTATCTTTAGTATAGGGAAATTCATTGATTAAATGTTCTAAGGCTTGGGTTGATAATTTAATGCTATCTCGCCAACGAGATTGGGCGATCGCTACCATTGCCAAAAAGCCATAATCTTGAGCCGTTTCTATCATCTTCCCACAGGTTTCATGGATAGGTCTAGCTCTTTCTGCTAAACTTTGTAGAGAATCCCATTCTTGGAGATATTGTAAAATTTCTCCCTGTTGACTAAGCACTTGGGATACCAACTCTGGACAGTTAGCTTGACTTAAATAATTAAGAGCTTGTTCCATTGCTGCCCAAGCAGATTGCCAATAGGTTCTTTTCTGAGCTTGTTGTCTTTCTGCCAAGCGACAGTAGCATAGAGCAATATTTGCTAATACTAATCCTTGCTTTTGGAAATCATGATTACTATTCCAGAACTCAAGAGATTTATAATAGTGTTGTAGAGCTTGTTCTAATTCTTGTCTCCCGTAGGCATTCCTGCCAAAAACAAATTCCAATTTTGCCAATAGTTGTGGATGGAGTTGATACTCATATTTCTTTAAATCTTGGAGTAGAAAATTTAGTTCTTTAGTATCTTCATTAAGGTCATCTACTATTAAGTATTGTTGGAGTTGTGGTTGAGAAAATATATTAGCTACTTTCTCTTCTAGAAGAGCCAGTAATTCTACACAACCTAGTTCAAAACTCAGGGGAGTTACTGCCCAATTTGTGAAATCTGGGGCATAGCGAATAAACTTAGTTAATACTTGATCGTTCACCCACAGGGCAATAGGAAATGGTAATTGCTTCCGAAATTCATCTCTAATTTGATTGGCAGAGGTTAATAAATCCTCTAATTTAGTTACATTTTCTAGACCCAAAACTATTAAAGCCGGTGGCTTAGTGTCGGCTAGTTTTTCAGTAATACTAGAGTAGAGAGTTATAGTTTGTGGCTCTAGGGTTACTACTATTATTTCTGGATTAGCAACTTGAATTTCCGATAAATATTTTGCTCTCAGGCATTGATAGTTACACCGGAGTAACACCAAGGAAAATTCTCCCTCAGAAAGAGCGATCGCCCTTAATATACTTTTAAGGGTTCTTTGATTTGTCCCTGTCACATTGTCTGTCATACCAATTTAAGGGGTTCACAACAGAAATAACTTTGAGTGCCTTGGGGGGCGAGGATTTGATTTAGAGAATACGGCTCGCCCAAGACTGAAATTGTTTGGTTTCTTCTAAGGCTGGATTTAAGCTATACCAACAGCCTTCCCTATCTCGATACTCGAATACTAGCATACTCTTCAGAAGGGTCTGATATTCTTCATCGCCCTTGACAGTCTGCTCTTGCACTACCTTGAAAAGTAAATCCCATTCTCGGTTATCAATAGGAGAAACTAAAAAATCTCGCCGTTGCTTAATTGCCGTCTCTAGACATTCACGAGAAATGGGTAAATCTTCTTGACGGAGGCAATCGTAGAGTAATCCTAATAAATTTCGCAGATGGCCACCACTCACCTGACATAAGCGATCGAGAGTTTCTAAGCTATCAAATACCTCTGTAACTAGCTGCAATCTCTCTTCTGGTGCGGCCTCAGGAAAAGCTCTAGCCAGTAATAAATAACGGGAAAGATTAATCCCCGGTGGATAAAATCTGCCATCCCGCAATCGCACTTGCACCATCGGTAAAACTTGGGGAATTAAACCCCCGCCCAGACGATTTTTTAGGTTTTCCGCATCATTACAAAATACTAAGGCTAGGGGAATGGTGTACACCATATGACAAGCAAGCTGGCGGAGTTCATCCCCTCGATCGATAAATAAATACTCTGGTTGCGATCGTCCCGTAGGTAATAATCTATAGGTCACTCGGTCTAAATTATCGACAATTACCACCAAACCCGCCTGCCCCCGGCGTTGTAATTCTGCCTGAGCAGGTTTAAGTAATTCGTTATTAATGGCAGTCAAAATACTACTAGTTCTAGGTTCTAGGTATTCTCGCAACCGCCGCCGTAACTGAGGGGATTCTTTCGTCTTAGCATGAATTTTGGCAATTCCTAAGGATATCTCCGCCTCTGCGCTTAGTTCGATCGGGCTTTGAAGAAACTGCCCCACTTCCTGAAATAGCTTAGTAAATAATCCCGGCTGGATTTTTAATTTGATCTCCCCTAAGTTTTCACTAACCTGCCCAGCGATCGCCAGTAAAATATCCGTAATATCCACATCTGCTACATCTAGATATTGGCTAGATTCAAAATAAACCACTCGAAATCCTTGCTGCTCTAGGTCTGCCTTTAACCGCAATAATTCAGTAGATTTGCCGCAACCAATATGCCCGGTAAATAGCTGACAGGTAGGTTCCTCAGGAGAAATTATCGTAATCGTCCGTTTCAGGGCATCGATCATTCTGCCACCCCGGACTCCTGACAGATCAACATAATATTTCTGATCTTCTCCAAGGCTCACATTCAGAGGTTTGCTAGGATTGCAAGCTCTATAAAATCTACTAAGATTAATTTCTCCCATCGCTACCTCGGAGTTTTGGTAATGCATAAGCTGACTTGGAATTAAGGTGCATCCAAATCTAAGTGTTCCCTAAATTTAAGTATCTCTCAAATCTTCAGTAGTGCAATATTTAAGTATCACAAATACCCAAAAAGCGGCATTCTCTTTGCCGATCGTCCCTAGCTCCTACCAGCCAACTTGGGGTAGCTGAAGGCAATAAGTTTAAGGTGACTACCTTCCCTGCATTGTTTTCCTTGAAACTCTGCTGAGGTAAAAAGTTCCCTAGGGGAGTATTAATCGCCATACCCATCACAGATAAAATAAGTAATCTATTTCCAAGCTGCTTAAAACCTTTTTGCATAACAACTCCCATTTATAACCCCATAAGAGGTGATGGTTTCCCGTTACCTCCCTAGTTCATGTTTCAGGATTTATTAGAGAGATCAGGAATTTGTTGCTGCTTTAATTTATGGTTTCTTCTAGATGCTCTGCTATTGCTTGATAAAAACTCAATACATGGTGGTCTTGGAGGCTATAGAAAACATGCCTACCTTGTTTACGAAATCTAACCAGCCGGATCGCTCGCAGAGTCCGCAATTGATGGGATACTGCTGACTCGTTCATCCCTAGAGCGATCGCTAAGTCCCCGACACACATTTCTCTAGTTACCAAGATTGACAAAATCCTCAGGCGATTTGTATCCGCCAAAAAGCCCAAAAATTCAGCCATACCCTGGGCTTTTTCTACTGACAGAATTTGGGGTGGTGACAGTTTATCCTGCTCAGAATAATCTCTGTGAGTCTCTTCACAGCAAGGATCCTCTTCCTGAGACTCACGCATAAATTTTTCTGTTAAATTATTGGTCATGAATAAACTGTACCTTAAATTTTCTACCTATTGCCTATTTATTACAGCCACAACCTTTATGTCCACAGCCTTGACCAGCAGGATGACCATCAGCACAAGCGTTACCACAGTAGGCTTTATCATCTTTCATCAAGGCACTAGAGAGGGAAACAATACAAAGGCAAGATTCGCAAGCACATTTCATTTGGGTAACTTCAGTCATGGATTTACTCCTATTTAGCTTTAACTAGATTTGGTTAGATTTAACTAGATGTTTTGCAAGCTGTCCCTAAAGTGGTGTTTGAAAACTACGATCGCATTTATCTTGTTTTATCTTATGATTATCATAACATATGAATAGATGTTCATGTAATAATTTATAAAAAAATCACACTACTAGACCTAAGCCCAAAAGTGTGAATTATGATTTTCAACATTGCCAGACATGATAGGGGCGCAAGGCTTTGCGCCCGTTTGCACCCCCTGTGAGTTAATTAGGAGAAAGAGTTCGGCGTTTTGCTACCATCTTATAAACCTCGATCTTATCTCCCACAATCCAGTCATTGAAGCGATCGATCCCGACCCCACACTCATAACCAGAGTTTACTTCCTTAGCATCTTCCTTCATCCGTTTTAGGGAATCAAGGTTGCCTGTATAAACCAACTGATTACCCCGACGGACTCGGACACTAGAATTACGGACGGCTTTGCCAGAGAGGATATAACACCCAGCTACAGCATTGCGCCCCACCGTAAAGACGGCTCGAACTTCTGCCTGACCAAGGCTTTCTTCCACCTGTTCTGGTTCTAGCAAGCCTTCCATAGCACCTTGGATATCATCGAGGAGTTTGTAAATAATACTGTACTCCCGGACATCTACCCCTAGGTGCTCGATCGCTTGCCGAGCAGAACCCACCGGAGCCGTATTGAACCCAATGACCACTGCTCCACTAGCAGCCGCCAGATCAATATCTGTTTCACTAATTTCCCCGGCTGTTGCCAAGAGAACTCGGATTTGGACTTCATTTTGGGGCAGTTGTTGAATGGAACCGAGAATTGCTTCCACAGAACCTTGGACATCCGCCTTCAAGATCAAGTTTAGTTCCTTTAGTTCCCCCTCTGCGGCCTTGGCAGATAGGCTATTCAAGGTGACACGGCGGGAGGCCATTTGCTGTTGTAGCTTGGTTTCCCGTTGAGCTTCACCCCGCTGATCAGCGATCGCTCTAGCCTCTTTTTCACTAGCAAAGACTTCAAACTCATCGCCTGCTGCGGGAATCCCACTTAAGCCCAAGAGTTCAACGGCAAAGGAAGGACTTGCATCTTTAACAGTGTCGCCGCGATCGTCTAGCATTGCCCGGACTTTGCCAAATACCGAACCAGCAACTAAGCTATCTCCTAAACGGAGAGTCCCATTTTGAATTAATAGGGTAGCCACAGGCCCCTTGTTTTTATCAAGGTTCGCTTCAATAACCGTACCTCGTGCCAACCGTTCTGGATTCGCCACCAGTTCTTCCACATCGGCTACCAAGAGAATCATTTCTAGAAGAGTATCTAAATTTTCTCCCTTAATGGCACTGACAGGAACCATGATGGTATCACCGCCCCATTCTTCTGGTTGCAATCCATGATCCGTGAGTTCTTGCTTCACTCGGTCTGGCTGGGCACCTACCTTATCTATCTTGTTAATGGCCACAATAATTGGCACTCCAGCAGCTTTGGCATGGCTAATAGCTTCAATCGTCTGGGGTTGAACTCCATCATCTGCTGCCACTACCAGAATCGCAATATCCGTCACCCTTGCGCCCCTAGCCCGCATAGCTGTAAAAGCTTCGTGACCGGGAGTATCTAGGAAGACCACCTGTTGCATGACGCCTTCTTGCTCTACGTCTACATGATATGCCCCGATGTGTTGGGTAATTCCCCCCGCTTCTCCTTGAGCAACCTTGGTCGATCGAATAGCATCCAATAGAGTAGTCTTACCGTGGTCTACGTGACCCATAATTGTCACTACGGGAGGACGGCGTTGCAGACTTTCTAGGTCTGTCGCTTCGATCATCTCTGTAACCTTAGTCGCAGGAGCCGTAACGATCGCCATATCTACAATCACCCCAAACTCTTCAGCCACCATCTTGGCAGTCTCTAGCTCTAAGGTCTGGGTAATACTAATAGCAATTCCCTTAAAGAACAGATTTTTAATAATTTCTGTTTCTGGAACATTAATTGCTGTTGATAAATCCCGGACTGTCAGAGAACCGGAAAGGGTAAGAAATTCTGCCGGTTGATCATTTTTCTTGTCAGGACGACGTTCCCTAGGTTCTGCTTTAGTACGCTCCAACTTCAGCGTAGGTCTTTTCTTTGTAGCAACCGCCACTGGTTGGCTAGTTTCTTGTTTTGGTCGGGGGGGGCGGGCAACAGATAAGCTGGCAACCATAGGGCTATCACCACCCTCTAGATCATCGGCATCATCCTCATCTTCATCATCAAAGACATCCTGCGTTCGCCGTTTTGCCTTGACTTTCTTAGCATTTTCTTTCTCTTCTTCCTCTTCTTCCCATTGTTTCTTTTTACTCGCCATCTTCGGCGGTAAGGGGCGCTTAAGATTGAGAGAATCATCGCCCAAAGTTGTCACCTTGGCAGCATTATCTCCTCCCGGCTCACTGGGCAGAGGGCGGCGCTGGGGACGCTGAAGCTCCATAACTGGTCTAACCGCCTTGACCGCCTCTCCTTCACTCCGGATAGGGCGCTGGGGACTAGAGGGTTTATCAGCTACAGCCCGGGGTCTATTGGTTTCTGGAGTTTTTGGCTTGATATCTTCTCCCTGTTTTTTCTTGAGAACAGGTTTTTCAAAATTATTAGATGCAGCAAATTTTTCCCGGCTAGGCGGCTCTAGGGTGACAGGCTCGATCAACATATCTGGAGTCGTTTTAGGAGAAATTTTCTCAGGAGTTTTTTCTGGCAGAGCAGATTCTTGATTAGACTCTACTGACAGTTCGAGACCTACAGCAGCTTCGGTATCAATCAAATGATCTTCGTTAAGCTCATGCGCTAGTTCTGGTCTAGGGCTAGGTGGTGTGTTAATTGGAGGTTTCAAGTCTAGAGCAGTGGGGGTAGAGGGTGGCTGGGGACGATTTTTTTGGAGACGCACTTCCACTATTTGGGGTTTTCTCTCTAGCACTGGAACTGCCCCCGGCACAGGGGGTTTATTCTTGGATTCAGTTTTTTCTGGCGACTTTTTGCGGAGTTTGCCGGCAATTTTTTGAGCAGCATCCCGAATGCGATCGGCATCAGACTCAGAAATAGTGCTGCTATGGCTTTTTACCGCAATATGTAGCTGCTCACAAATATTTAAAATTTCCTTGTTATCCAAATTCAGTTCCCGTGATAGATCGTAAATTCTCACTTTTATATTATTCATCCACTGTCCCCCATTTTACTAAATGTTTGTTAATTCATAGTCACCTGTTTAGCTGAGATTATGATCATGATGTTTTTACCTCTTCTGATTGCCCTAGGAGTTGCTGGAGTTCCTAGGAGTAATTGGCTGTTGCCAGCCGAGAAGCTGGTGTTTTTCCGGCAATTAACTTTTAATTAATATTCAGGAAAACCTTTTTTCTATCTTAACTACTAGCAGGCGATAATTTCAGAGAGCTTAAGCATTATTCCTGAAAATCATCTATGAGGTTTTGCCACTACTGCCTATTTTGTTGGTTTCCCTAGGAAGGCGATAGGAGAGTTGTTGATAGATTTGGTCTGGGATTGGAGCTTTGAGAGATCGCCCCAAGCGGTTCTTTTTTTGAGCAGTAGTTAAACAACTAACTTGACGACAAAGATAAGCCGATCGCCCCATCCCCTCATCTAATTGTACTTGGTGATCGGGGGAAACTCGAATTACTCGCCAAAAATCCTCTTTTGGGGCTAGGCGGCGACAACTCAGGCAACGCCTATAATTAGTTATCATCTTCCTCGGATAAATCATCGTCAGGTAAATCAGTTGCCTCCATATCTAGTTGGTCTGGTTTCTCCTTCACTATTTCCTGCTCCTCCTGTTCCTCCTGGTCTTCTTCCTCTTCCCACACCTCGGCTCTGGCTAGGGCTGCTTGTTGTTCTTGGGTAACTTGCGCCAGGATTCTTTCCTGCTCAGCTTGATGGTCATACTTATTTGTATCTTTGATATCAATTTTCCAGCCGGTTAATCTGGCAGCTAAGCGGACATTCTGCCCTTCCTTACCGATTGCTAAACTCAATTGATTGTCGGATACCAAAACATGAGCTTGTCTGCTTTCAGAGTTAACTAAAATCACCTCATCTACCTTTGCCGGGCTAAGGGCATTGGCAATATAGGTGGAGGGGTCAGGAGACCAACGAATTACATCAATTTTTTCTCCCCGCAGTTCGTTAACAACTACTTGAATCCGGGAACCCCTAGCTCCAATACAAGCTCCCACAGGATCTACATCCCGTTCTGCTGTATCTACGGCAATTTTTGTTCTTGCTCCCACATAGCGAGAAGGGGGATTCGCCTCCCTTGCAATGGCCACAATCCGCACAATGTCTTCTTGAATTTCGGGGACTTCATTTTCAAATAAATACACCACTAATCCTGAAGCAGTACGGGAAACAATCAACTGAGGCCCACGATGAGGACCATCACAGACTTTCTTGAGCAAAACCTTGAAGGTACTACCAACTCGGTAGGTATCATTAGGCAGTTGTTCTTTCTGGGGTAGGTCAGCTTCTACTTCTGGTTTATCAAAGCTACTGCGGACAGCCATGATGATAGATTTGCGATCGAATCTCAACACCCGTGCTTGAACTACTTCTTCTTCTAGTTCCTGAAACTCTTCTTGAATTAATTGCCTCTGTTGATCCCGTAGTTCCTGAGCTAAAACTTGCTTGGTTTGAATCGCTGCCATCCGCCCAAATTCATTTTGATCCGGGGTGACATCAATCACCACCTCTTCCCCTAATTGCGCTTCCGAGGCTACTTCCTGGACATCTGCCAAAGGAATTTGATGGTCTTCATCGGTGACTTCATCAACGATCGTCTTGGTGGCCAACACCCGAAAGCATTCTTCCTCTAAGTCTAGATCCACTTCAAAATTTTCAAAGTGGTCTTCTTCAAAATGTGCCAAATTCTGAGTACGGCGGTAGCGCTCGTAGCCTTTGAGGAGAGCTTTACGTAGAGCCTGCTGGACTGAGGTTTTTGGTAAATTATGACTTTGACTGATCTCTTCGATCATCTTCTGGAGTCCGTCAAGTTTAACTATGGACATAATAATAAGTTGAGTAAGTTTGTTAGTGGGTAATTTAGTTTAGTAACTGGTTTTAATTAAGACTTTTTAATTAATATAATTGGCACTCTAAGGAAAGAAGATACTGGAAATATTTAGTGGTCTTGGTCTAGTTGCACCTTGCTTACTAGATCACGGGGGATTGCGATCGCCTTCCCCTTTTGGCTTAAATGAATCTCCGTTTCATCTCTACCGGTTAGGTTCCCTTGCCACGATTGATGACCTTGGTAAGGCTCATGAGTAGACACAGTCACCACAAAACCTCGGAAAGAAATAAACTCGCGATCCGTAGTCAGCAGTCGAGAAATACCCGGGCTGGAAACTTCTAGAATGTAGGCGTCTGGCAGTATTTGAGCTTGGTCAAGAGCTACATCTAAAGCCCGGCTCATCCGTTCGCAGTCCTCCAAACTAGTGTCCGTCTGACAGTTACGAATATCGACTCGCAATACCGGGGGACGTTTATTAGTCTGAAAAACTGCTGCCACAGCTTCCAGTCCCAGTTCTTGGGCAACGGGGATTGCTAACTCAAGGATTTGAGGAATTAGGGGATGACTCATGGCAAGAACTCCAACAAAAAAAGCGGGCAGAACCCACTTCTCAAAAATGAAATGATGTCTATTTTCCTATCCATCGGGATTAGATTCCCCTTTCTCAAAAGAGTTTTATTTAGGGGACAAATTCTAGCTTTAGTACTAGGTTTAGTTCCTCTGCTAAATTCTTCAGTTTGATGAGAAAACCCTTATAGATATTATATTTAGGTTAACACAAAAGCACCTTACTTATCTCTTACCCCCCATGAAAATGAACCTAGCCAACTGGATCACGGTTTCTCGTTTGTTTACTTTGCCTTTTTTGCTCTATGGCTTAAGCAATCCTACTCCTGAAAGTCGCTGGCTTTGTTTAGTTATTTTTCTGGTGGCGGCAGCAACGGATTGGTTAGATGGTTATGTAGCCCGCAAATTAGATCAGGTGACGGAGTTGGGCAAATTTTTGGATCCCTTAGTAGACAAGCTGCTGGTATTAGCTCCTCTGTTGGCTTTAATTCAGATGGGTAGTCTCCCCGCTTGGGTAGTGTTTTTAATTTTGGCCCGGGAGTTGACGATCGCCGGATGGCGCATTAGCCAAACCACAGTATCAGGGGCCAATATTTGGGGCAAGCTGAAAACTGTGAGTCAAATTGTGGCGATCGCTCTCTTAATTGCCCCTTTACCAGAAAGTTGGCAGGCATCTATTTTAATTATCTTTGGAATCTCGGTAATTTTTACCTTGGTTTCTGGGGGGATTTACCTCTGGGAAGGGATTGCTGGAAATCCATCAAAGAATGCCGTTTAGGTCTAAAACAAAGCCCGGTAAGATTTCTTCTCCCGATAGGCGATCGGGGTTATGCCGACAAATTTTTGCAACCTGGTATCGTTCAATTCCAGACTAGAACGCAGGTCTAAAATTGTTATCATAACTATTCCTCTGGTGTTGGGGATTCAGGGGGAAGTTCAGCCGGAGGAGCAGGAATTTTAAATACTGCTGGTTCAGGGAGAATTGGTTCTACTGGAGGGGATATACTTTCCTCCGTTTCTAGAGCAGGTATTTGATCTACCGGAATTTCTGAAGTAGGCTCGGTTACAACAACTATAACTTCTGGGGTGGCTGCGGGATTAGGTTCTAGGGTTGTCTCTGGGGGGATTACTACCACAATTTCTGGGGTTACGGTAGCTGGTGTTACTGTTGTAGGAGGAATAAATTCTGGATTAGCCTCGGAGCCAACCTTTGCAGGAGCAGGTGTGGTCTTAACCTTCTCAGGTAATTTGACTTTACTAGCCAAATCTGTCACTTTAGCCTGAAGTTTTTGTAGAGATTCTTCACTAAATAATTGTTCTATTTTTGCTACCAACTCCACAGAAGGAGCCGATCGCTGTTCTGAAGGAACTGACTTCCAGCGAGTTTGGAGTACTTGAAATATTGCCCAAACTAAAATGGCAACTCCCGCCGTTTCTCCCAAGAGTAACCCACCGCTAACTTTAGCTGCCATGATCCATAAAACTAGGGCATAAAATAAACCAATGCCACTCCAGAGAAAATCTCCTTTACGGTGAATTTCTGGTAAGAAAAAGGCGGTAAGAAATAGAGCTAAACTGCCTGAACCAGAAGCGATCGCTAATAGGTAAACTAGCATACGGTTCCCCTGTGTTAAATAATTATTAAATGGATTTTATGATAGAACCAGTCTAGTACAAATTCTTAACGATTAGCGATGGCCGGCTTGAAAGAAGTATTGCAACCGACAAGAAGATTATGGTGTTGAAATCTCTGGAAACAAGGGGCTTAAGCCCCTTACCTATCCTAACCCCTCGGCAAGCGATATACTCGGCTCTACCTAGAAAAGTTTTCTCTACGCAAAACATCTTCTAGGTTTAGAACTAATGTATAACTAATATTGAAATCCTCTAGGTAGGCCTAAGTTGCCTCGAATCTCCAGCAGAGAAGCAATTAGAGCATTAGAACGACTAGATTTTAGACAAAATCGAAGATTGAACAATCTAACCCAAACTATCTTAAATCCAGATTTATAGTATGGAGGTTTCCCAATGAGAATAGCTGAAGCAAACCTGATATGATGCCTCCATTGTCTAAAATTCTTAAAATCCTTAAAAATCAAACTTTAATCAAACCTTAATCAAACTTTAATTTAAGGAAAAGGAAATATCCTTGAAGAAAATCTGACCCTTAGAAACAATCTCTGGGGATCAAACCACCCTCAAGCTCTTAGAAAAAATATTAAAAATCTTAGTTTGTATGCGTATAGCTCTATTTACAGAAACTTTTTTACCGAAAGTAGATGGCATTGTCACTAGGCTAAAACACACCGTGACCCATCTGCAAAAAGAGGGGGATCAGGTATTAATTGTCACTCCTGAAGCTGGTTTACAAGAATACCAAGGGGCAGAAGTTTATGGTGTGCCTAGTTTTCCTTTTCCTTTGTATCCAGAGCTTAAGGCTGCTCTGCCCCGACCAGCGATCGGGCAAAAACTTCTAGACTTTCAGCCAGATATTATCCATGTAGCTAATCCAGCCATTGTGGGCTTGGGGGGCATTTATTACAGTAAAAAATTGGGGATTCCTCTCCTTGCTTCTTATCATACTCACCTGCCCCAGTACCTCCAGCATTACGGTCTGGGAATGTTAGAAGATACTCTCTGGACATTGTTGCGGTTGGCTCACAATCAAGCAGAGCTTAACCTGTGCACTTCTACAGCGATGGTCCAGGAATTGACCAATCATGGGATTGAACGGGTAGACCTCTGGCAGCGGGGGGTAGATACGGAAACCTTTGATCCTAGTTTGGCTAGTATCGAGATGCGGAAGTTGTTGTCTCAAGATAATCCAGAGGCTCCTTTATTGCTCTACGTGGGCAGGCTGGGGGCAGAGAAGGAGATCGATCGCATCAAACCAGTGTTGGAATCTATCCCTAATGCCCGTCTGGCTTTAGTAGGAGATGGGCCTCATCGGGAGGCTTTGAAGGAACACTTTGCAGGAACTGCCACTAATTTTGTGGGTTATTTGTCGGGCAAAACCCTCGCTACTGCCTACGCTTCTGCCGATGCTTTTATATTTCCTTCCCGCACAGAAACTTTGGGTTTAGTCTTATTAGAAGCTATGGCCGCAGGTTGCCCCGTAGTGGCAGCAAATTCGGGGGGCATCCCAGATATTGTCCAAGATGGGGTGAATGGGTATCTCTTTGATCCTCAGGATGAGCAGGGAGCGATCGCAGCCACTCACAAACTTTTGGCTGATCCTGCTGGGCGGGAAACTCTCCGGCAAAATGCCAGAAAAGAGGCAGAAAAGTGGGGCTGGGCAGCAGCGACTCAAACTCTCAAAAATTATTATTGGCAGATTATCAGACCAATGCCTAACAAGACTTAGAAAATGTTAGTTTTACAGCAGCGATCGCTTCGATATAACGGTTGTGTTGAGGGGCGGCTGATAACTTCTACCCTAATATCTCTAGACTATCTGCTGCAACAAGGTTGGTAGGTGGCTAGCAAGTGTTCAATTTCACTCCAGCAACCAAGCAAATAAATCCTTAACAGTAAGTTGTAGCTCCCTCGCAAAGGATGGTACAGGAATGAGTGTGTCTGGAATATCAAATACCTGAGTTTCTTGCTTGGGACGATAAACAAACACAGTTTTTTCATCCGGGTCGATCAACCAACCCATTAGAGTTCCATGCTGTAAGCAATGAAGAATATTTTTGGTCACCTTTGTCTGGCTTTGATCAGGAGACAAGATTTCAATTGTCCAGTCTGGAGCAATAGG
>JANMHD010000288.1:0-13340 GCA_031374985.1 Coleofasciculaceae cyanobacterium OTE_70_metabat_329
ATCGTAGCTACCCTAGCCATCCTGAAAGCTGGAGGTGTCTATGTTCCCCTTGATCCCGCCTATCCCCCAGAGCGTCTCGCCTTTATGTTTGCCAATGCTCAGGTAGAAATTCTCCTAACTGAATCTGGAATAGCTACCCAACTGCCCCCCCATCAAGCAAAAGTTGTCTGTTTGGACACGAGCAGGGAACTAATTAGTCAATATAGTAACGAAAATCCGGTTAATCCTCAGCAAGCCTCAGTAACTGCTACCAATCTGGCCTACATCATGTATACCAGTGGCTCCACTGGCCAACCCAAGGGGGTATGTGTTACCCATCGAGGCGTAGTTAGGTTAGTTAAGGACAATAATTATGCTCATCTAGATAGCAACCAAATTTGGTTGCAACTTGCTCCTACTGCATTTGATGCTTCCACCCTAGAGATTTGGGGTAGTCTGCTGAATGGAGCAAAGTTGGTTATCCCTCCTGCCCATAAGCTTTCCCTTACGGAGATGGGGGAATTAATCCAGAATTATCAAGTGACGATTCTTTGGTTGACGGCAGGATTGTTTCATCTGATGGTAGATGAGTGTTTAGCAAACCTAAAACCCCTCAAACAACTACTTGCAGGGGGAGATATCCTTTCAGTTCCCCACGTCCAGAGATTCTTACAAACTCATCCCCACTGTCAGCTAATTAATGGTTATGGGCCAACGGAAAATACTACTTTTACTTGTTGCTACAGCATTCCTAAAGCCATAAATACGGAAAAATCTATCCCGATCGGTCGCCCCATTGCTAATACTCAAGTTTATATTCTAGATTCCCATCTCCAGCCAGTGCCGATCGGCGTGAAGGGTGAGTTATACCTTGGAGGGGATGGTTTGGCAAGGGGTTACTTTGAACGCCCAGATTTGACCGCAGAAAAATTTATTCCCTTCGACACTGCGGTAAAACTTAGTGACCGCAAGCTCAGGGCAATGTCTAATCCCTCTAATAATGATGGCACTCACCTCTACAAAACTGGTGATGCAGGGCGCTATCTGCCCGATGGCAATATTGAATTTTTGGGTCGTCTAGATAATCAAGTGAAGATCCGGGGTTTTCGCATTGAGTTGGGGGAAGTAGAATCTATCTTAGCCCAGCATCCCCAAGTTCAACAAAATATTGTATTAGCTCAAGAAGATATTCCGGGCGATAAGTATTTAGTGGCCTACGTCACTTTATCAGAGGACAGTAAACAGGTCGCAGTTAATAGGGGAGATCAGTATTTAGCTGCCCACCTTACCCTGTTAGAAAATAATAAAGAGGAGAATAGAGACTTACCAGTTAATCTAGGCTCGCAAATCGGTGGTGATTATCTTCTTTTTGAGGATTTCCGCCAATTTCTCAAGCAGAAACTGCCTGATTATATGATGCCGGCTACTTTTATCATTTTAGAAAACTTTCCCCTAAATGCAGTGGGGAAGATTGATCGCCTTAGCGTTGCGGAGCAATATCGCCTTAGCGTTGGGTCGCAATATCGCCGGGATTTATCAGACTCTAAGCAAATTCATCAGGGTCAAGAGAAAATTTTAGTTCCACCACGGGATCAGGTGGAGGAGCAACTATTAGAAATATGGTTACAGGTTTTAGGTAAGCAAGAGATTGGGATTCACGATCGCTTCTTTGAGGATTTAGGGGGTACTTCCCTGAAGGCAGCCCGCCTATTTTTGAGAATTGAAGAGACCTTTGGTAAAGTTTTACCCCTAGCTATTCTCTACGAAGCTCCTACCATTGCAGAACTTGCCAAGATTATCCGGCAGCAAGAATGGTCGCCCTCTTGGTTGAGTTTGGTGACTATCCAATCCCAAGGGACAAAAATTCCCCTATTTTGTATCCATCCGGGGGGCGGGAATGTGTTGTGCTACCGGACTCTTGCTCCCTATTTAGGGGCAGATCAGCCAGTCTATGGTCTCCAATCTAGGGGATTAGATGGTCAGGAAGAAGCGATCGATAACATTCAAGTCATGGCTAGTAACTATATTCAAGAAATTAAAACCATCCAAGCTCAAGGGCCTTACCTATTAGCTGGATATTCCCTAGGGGGGACGATCGCCTACGAAATTGCCCAACAATTACAACAATCTGGCCAGGAAGTTGCCGCAGTAATTCTGCTTGATGCCATTAATCCCCGGATATTACAACAGGGGGCGACTCCTTTAGTAGAAAAGCTTAAACTCCACAACGCTAACCTCCAAAAGCTAAACTTTTCAGAACAATGGGGTTATTTCCGTCATCGTGGGGATTTGAAATTAAAGGCTGCAAAAGCTAAATTAAAAGACCTAGCCTACTACCTTCAAGGCCGAGCCAACCCCGATGCGATCGCTGATCACTTGCTTAAACTAGATGCCACTAATTTTCAAGCTCTACTAAAATATCAACCTCAACCCTACACCGGGAAAGTCGTTATATTTGAGACGATCGAACGTCCTACTGATACTTACCATAGCCCTAGTTTGGGCTGGGCGGCTTTTATTAAATATGGGCTAGAAATCATTGATGATATTCCCGGTCATCACGGCACAATGTTAGAGGAACCTTATGTTGCCATTCTGGGCAAAAAGCTCCACGCTTATATAGAACAATTTAACTAGAGCAATTCAACCTTAGATTTTCACTATAGAGAATCGCTAAAAATGGTCAGTTTCTGGGGCTTATCTTGGCAGATAACCGTCTGAATTTCCTGCGCTCCCTCTGCTTGTAAATCTTGGAGGTAGCCATACTCATTGGCCTTCGCTTCCTCTGCGTTGTCAAAAGGTCCAAAATAGTAGGTACAGGTGGGTTGTTTTGTGATGACTTTTACCCACCACGCTTTTGGCTGAAAATCTGAAAGGATCAGACACAGAAAGACGAAATAAATAATGAATAGAAATAGTGCCAGCATGAGAAAAATTTGGGGTGAGGAGGTTAATTATGAGGTTTGATCAGAATATAGACTAGCTATATTATTACTGAAAAATTGGGTATAAAACCCCAGCTTGACTTCGACTTCGCTCAGTCACCATACTTTGATAGGTCTTATAGTGAGCTTGTGGCCTGCTCAGTCCTCATCCACAACAGATTGCAATCTAGTAAGCTACAATCTTGATCTTCAAGTCTCCCCGCTAAGTTGCGAAGTGCTGTATCTTTTGCCTTTAAAGATAAATTCTTAACCATTGGTTTTTAGAATTAATTAACAAAATTTTTAGATGTAGTTACCTAGAGGGATCATTAGTGTGTGCTCTAGCCTCCAAGTCTGCTAAAAAAATTACCTTTAATGCCACAATACTATTACCATCATTACCAGAATGAAGAATAAATTATTATGACTAGATGGGGGCGGTGGCGAGGATTTAATGGCAAGCTGAGCATCACTGCAAAATTTGCTTTGGCTTTTAGCATTTTGATCCTTTTGATCGCCCAAGTTGCTATCACTGCCTTTTCTTCTCTGAATGCAGTAATCCGAGAAACAGAATTAGCAGTTTTTAATAGTGTGGAAGTCCAAGGCTTAGTTTATAAAATGGAGTCTTCCTTGCAAAATGCCCGGAACTGGGAGAGAAATTTCTTCTTTTATTGGCAGAGTGTGGGATTTTATAAGGCTCAGGAGGATTATCAGGCTAAGCATCAACAGGAGATCGATCGAGTCATTGCCGATGGCAGTAAGCTTAAGGGAGTTTTAGATAAAAATAATGTCAGCACTGCCCTGAGCCAGAGTGGATCTGTGGTGACAGCGTATTTAGAATTGGTCAATCAATATGCCCAAAACTTTCGGCAGGCAGTCTCCCTAGTGGGGGATTTGGGTTTAGATTCTGTAGGTCAGTTAGCCCAGTTAAAAACCAGTAGTCTTCGTCTCCAAGAGCGACTTAGGTTAGCAGAAATTCCTGAACTAGTTGCTAACTCCCAAGAAATAGAAACCCGACTTAAAAGCTATTTGACCACCCGCCAATCTACAGAGCTACAAATAATTAATGATATTCTTCAGCGATTACGGGAGAAAATTGTTACCTCCCCAAAGGTAAATCTAGTCCAGCGCAATTTAATTCTTAGTGGTGGGGATGAGTATCAAGATCAAATTAAGCGGATTATTGGAATTTTTCAGGAAATTGATAGCAAGTTTGCCAACTTCGATGCTCAAACCGCTAGGTTATCTCAACAGCTTATTGATCTAGCAGCGCAGGAAATTGGTCGTGCCCAAAGTCAAATTATCCGTACTAATGACTTATCAAGAGTTTTACTGATGGTGGCTGTGGTGGGGGCAATCCTAGTCGCTGGAGTAATTGCCCAATTATTTTTCTCTGCCTTAAAAACTCTCCAAGCAGAGCAAGAAAAATCAGAGCAGTTATTGTTAAATATTCTGCCCATGCCGATCGCTAATCGCCTGAAACAGCAGGAGCAGACTATTGCTGATGATTTTCCTGCCGCCACGGTGCTTTTTGCCGATATTGTGGGCTTCACGGAGCTATCGGGAGAAATTTCTCCTATTGAATTAGTAGAGATTCTCAATGTAATATTTTCTGAGTTTGATTACTTGGCAGAAAAACATAGCTTAGAAAAAATCAAAACTATTGGAGATGCTTATATGGTAGTCGGGGGATTACCTACTCCTAATTTGCTACATGCTGAAGCGATCGCTAAGATGGCCTTAGATATGTTAGAGACAATTAATCAATTTGCTAGAGAAACTGGGAAAGATTTTCAAATTCGGATTGGGATTAATACAGGTCCTGTTATTGCGGGAGTTATTGGCACAAAGAAATATATCTATGATCTATGGGGTGATACAGTAAATATTGCTAGCCGGATGGAATCTCAGGGCTTACCGGGGAAAATTCAGGTGACTGCCGCCGCCTATGATTTACTTAAGAATAGTTTTAATTTGGAATCTCGGGGGTTGATCGATGTCAAGGGGAAAGGAAAAATGGAGTGTTATTTACTAATGGGCATTAGGAATTATTAGCTATGGATTTCACCTCAGCTCGGCAACTATTCACTAAAGAAATTAGTCAACCAGAATCTCAAATAGACTTAGCTAAGGCAGCTCTCCATATTGCCCAAGAAGAGTATCCCCAGATGTATCCGGGAGATTATTTGTATTTGTTAGACCAGATGGCAGCGGTGGTAAAAAAACGCTTGCCCCAAGATTTGTATCCTCTCCGGGTGTTGCAAACAATTAATCAATACCTTTATGAGGATTTAGGATTTACGGGGAATAGCGATAATTACTACGATCCTTGTAATAGCTTTCTGAATAATGTGCTCGATCGTCGCACTGGGATACCCCTTACCTTGGCTCTTGTTTATCTAGAAATTGCCAAAAGAATAGACTTTCCGATGGTGGGGGTGGGTATGCCGGGACATTTCCTCACTCGACCTGATTTTGAAGATAGTGAAATTTTTGTAGATGCTTTTCACCAAGGAGAAATTCTATTTCCCCAAGATTGTGAAGCTAGACTAGCGCAGATCTATGGGCGGAAAGTTAATCTTCAACCTAATTTTTTGGCTCCTGTTCGTCCCCGTCGGTTCTTAGTCCGCATGTTGACAAATCTTAAAGTGATCTACATGAATCAGCAGCAGGTGTATAAGGCTTTTTGTGCGGTCGATCGAACTCTAATGGTTGTGCCTAATCTGCCTATGGAGCTAAGGGATCGAGGATTATTACAATTTCAGTTGGGGCAGTGGAAACCAGCGCTAGCGGATTTGGAAAAATATTTAGTCTTACTTCCTCAAGCAGAAGATGCAAAAGTCATTAGACAGCTAGTAATTGAACTGAAAAAATACTAATGTCTTTCTATTTAGTTTGTACTGTTCTAGAAAGCCAAATTCTAGAAAATAAGCGGGTGACGCGATTCGAACGCGCGACATTCACCTTGGCAAGGTGACGCTCTACCACTGAGCTACACCCGCATATTTGATAATAATTGCATAGATTGGGGAGCTTTGTCAAGATAATTTAAACTAGTAATTATTGTCCGCAGCAACGATCGATCCCCAGACTATCTAGTAACAAATCACTCATAGCATTCGCCACCGCAAATTCACTGTAAAAACTTTTGGAAAAATCAAACTCCTGCATCTCCGTGACGATCGCAATCACTAGGGAACCCAGATCATTTTCTCCCTCCATCCGTTGCCGCACAAATACCTGAGCCGCTCGCTGGGCAATGTGTTGATTAGTTAGCTCTGGTAAAAACTCCGCATCCAGCCAGTTCCGCAGGGAAGTTTCTAGCCACACGCCCTCCTCTTGGGGGTTGGTAGCTGGTGGTAAGGTAATGGCAGCGATCGGTTCGGTCATGGTTTTAATAGTAATAATGATTTTGATCTTACCAAGGGCTGCCGATCATAGTAAAGGCTGACCAATAATAAGGATGAGAAAGATTCCTAATATTTAGGTTGGCCAACTCTGGTGGCAGGGGAACTCTTACTTGATAGTTAGCCTGATTGGTTACTAACTGCCCATTTTCAATCCGAATATTTCCTTTAATCATCGCTATCTGTGCTTGGCGGAGTGCCTCAGCTTTGATGGGGGCAGTGCGGAGGTGGCGATAAAACTCATTCATTAAGGCTAAAGTTCCTTCATCACTCACATACCAAAGACTAGCAACTACCGTATCTACTCCACTTTTTACTGCTAACCCAGCAAAACCAAGTTCGGCATTTTTATTACCCACAGCACTCTGACAAGCACTAATTACTAATAGCTGGACTGGAGGATCATTTAAGCGTAGTTTTGATAGATCATTTAGCAATAATTGCCCATCAAAAAATTGAATATAGGAACGATCGGGACTGCCAGAATTAAAATCAGCATGGGTGGCCAGATGAACAATCTCAAAGGGTTGTTGTTGCCGCTGACTAATTAAATTATTAATAGTAAAAGGTTGATTTAAAAAAGATATACCCCCGCCAAGATTTTGGGTAATTAGATTCAATTCAACGGGAACTGCCGGCAAGGGATTTTGGTTAGTAAAAGTAGAAGCTCCCATAGCCAAGACTGGAGAATTTTTAATACTTTTAAACTTGGAATCAATCATGCTAAAACTGGGACTATTGCTGATGCTATATTTTTCGATTAGAAATTGTTGCCCATCGTGCAGTACTCCCATGGGGATTGATCGTAACCCATAATCACTTACAAAAATTAGATTATTAATCTTCTGGCGATCGAGTTGGGGAACTATAGGAGCCATAATCCACTGGTAGAGTTCCTTTGCCGGAGCAAGATAGGATCTGCCAATAGTGCGTCCTTTATTATCAATACGTACTAACAATTGACCCGCAGTTTTGAATAATGCTTCTCGTTTGGCTTCTGGCACAGAATGACGCACAGGGGGAGCATCAGCAGTAATTAGGAGAATATCTAGGCCATCTTTGCGAGAATCAAGATACACGATCGCACTCTTCTGCCCAGTTTCTTTTTCTAAATTAGTTAAGGTTTGCCGGATATCTTGTAAGGTAACAGCTTGATTTGTATCACTACTACCATAGTAGGTTTCCATATCCCGTTCCCAATGGTTTTCTAGTTGGCTTAAAACATCATTCCATCTTAATTCTGAGGATTCATTATTAGTTGCTTCTTCCCAATCCATATCTTCTTCATTATCATAACTAGCCGCCATCTCCACCGCCATAGTAGCCATTTCTACAACATCGGCTTCATTATCTTGATCCTCTGCATCATCTTCTATTACTAGTTGGGCAGTATTGAAAGATAAGGGGGCTGGAAATAGGTGGATGGTATTAGTCAAGCTACTAATTGCCCATCCTTTAGAGGCAGTTAAAGTAAATAGGCTTAAAAGTAATAGGCTGAAAGTAAGTTGCTTTTTCACAGTTAGTTTTCAGGGTTATTTATTAATGAATAAATTCTAGAGTAAAAATCGTAGAAAAAGATAAAGAGACACAGCTAAAAGTTGCAGAATAGTAATAGACACTCCGTAACGGAGAAAAGTCTTAAAAGAAATTCGTCTTCCATGTAATTCAGAAATTCCGGCAGCAACAATATTAGAAGAAGCCCCGACTATGCTGCCATTGCCATCTAGGGTTGCTCCATACATCATGGCATAGAATAGAGGTAAAATTTCTGGGGGTAATTGTCCTTGATAGGTTGCATCTAAAATGTTAACTGGAGCCATGCCAGTGTTGATAACATATTGTGGGATCAGGGGAACCATGGCGACTACTAAGGGAATATTTGGGACAAGACTAGAAATAAGTCCTACAAAAAATAAGATAAGCATTGAACCAAGGGCAATATTTTACCGATAATTAAAGCTAAAATACCCGAAGCTCCAGCAATTAATCCTGTTTTTTGTAATCCTCCAATTAACACAAAAATTGACATGAAAAATATCAAAGTACTCCAATTTACATCCCGCAAAATATTATTAAGAGAGTCAATCCGGCTGTGATGGGAAAGTAAAAGTGCTAGGGCTGCTCCTAACAGAGCAACAGTGGCGGGAGAAATAGGAGTTGGCAAAAATTCACCCACTACAAATAAAATTAAAACAAAGGCCGAAATTACAGCACTTTTCATTGAGATGCAGTCGAAAATCCCCCTCTAAATCCCCGCATGTTCGTGCCGCTACGCTAGAGCAAGGGGGGGGCTTAAAGATATCAAGTATGTACCTCACCAATAAGTTTGTATTTTCATAATGATCGAGTTCCAATAATTAACCAGTAATCGATAAGCCATTGACAATCAAAGAAGGAGTGTAAACAGCCCCATTCCATTCGCTATCACCCCCGATCGCCATAATTTTATTTAGGGTTTGATAAACATTTCCGGCCACCATCGTGTCCTTCACTCGCCCGATCACTTCTCCCCGGCGGACTCGATAACCTAAATCAATATTGACGGAAAAATCTCCTGACATATTGCCTGCACCCCCCAAAACTTGATCAATGATGATCCCTTCATCCAACTCCCTGATCAACTGGGGCAGGGTTGCCGTTCCCGCATCTACTAATAAATTTACTAAGCCCGGACTAGGATAACCACTTAGGTCGGGGCGGAAGCCATTGCCTGTAGTAGCTTTACCTAAGAGTTGAGCAGTTTTTTTGTCCGTGTAAAACTCTTCTAGCTTTCCTTCTGTAATCAAAAATAGCATCTGGGTGGGGGTACCTTCATCATCAAAAGGACAACTGAAAGGCCCAATATTGGGTTGCTGGGAAATAGTAAGTTGGGGAGATGCTACCAAAGTGCCTAGGCGATCGCTCCAAGGGGAAGATTTTTGGACAACCTGTTTTCCATTCAATGCTCCCTGCACCGTATCCCATAATAAGTCTGCCGCCTTGCCAGTAATTAAAACCGGAACTTTCCCCGTCAGGGGTTCCACATTTAAGTTTGCCCAATCTAGTCGTTGAAGAATTTGCTGTGCCAACTGGCGGGGATTAAGATTATATCGCTGAGTTTGCCCATCGGCCACACTGAGAAAATCATCCCCCCGGATCCACTCTACTGCCATAAAGCAGCCCAGGGTAGTATCTGTATAGTGGATATCTAATCCAGTAGAATTGCTTAAGTGGGTAGTTTCCGCCTCACATTCCCACTGGGCTGTACAGAGAACTTCAGGATATGCCTCCCGGACAAGGCTAATGGCTTCCTTGGCCATCTCTAGCAATTTCTCCACTGCCACTACTTCTCCCAAATTGGGATAGACAAAATTATTAGGTAAAGTTAGGTTGATATCCTCTGGTTCATTGAGTTCCGAAAGGGCGATCGCTCGATTGACCAATTCTTGGGGATCCACTGCTCCATAAGCCACTGCCAGGCCGGGCTGATTATTTTTCCAGACCCGTAGAGCTACTCCTTCTGAGGCCAGACTTTCTAATTGCTTGAGACGATTTGCTTCAAAAAATACCGGACGAGAAGAAGACTGCGATCGATACACTTCCGCTGCCTCTGCCCCAGATTTAAGTGCCAATTCAATTAACTGCTGATTATCCATAGCACAATAATAATTTCTTAGGGAAGAGTTGCCGCACGGCGCGCGGCAACTCTTCATTTTTCTAAATCACTTCCTTCATTAACCAGAAACCGGTGAAAGATTGCGCCTCTGGACTAGATTGTACTCCTAAGAAATGAACCATTCCAGATTTTTGTTTGGCTATTTCAAAGGTTTGCAACTCCTCAATGGTTTTCGGGTCATTAACCCCCGCCAGAATCCAGCTATCATTAGCTCCGGTTTCCAATAGTAGCTGGGCTTTGGGCTGCTCCACAAACTTCAAGAACCCCAACTCTAGACCAGACATCCACCCAGCTAGGGCTTTGGCGCGGGGCGAGAAGATCAAAATTCCCGGAATTGGGGTATCTGCATCTATTGTTCCTAAAGGAAAAGCCTCCCCAAAATCTATTTCCCAGTCTGCCATATCCTGAAATTCTTTCGCTGCTAAGTTCACCAATGCCCACTGCTGACCAATTAGGGCATCTGGTAGAGATTGGGGTGTTTGGGGTTGGTATTGCATCACTCCCCCTAGAGCCGAAGCTTGGAACCCCGGTTGTTGGGGATAAAAATCTTGGAGCCGCTCTTGGAGCCATGATTTTAGAGTGTAGGTGCGGCGGGAGGGGAGGGCAGAAATACCCAGCTCATCGCAGGCTTTGGTAATCATATTTCCCATGGCATAGCGAAAAAATCGGATCCGTTGAGGGGGGTTGGGGGCTTGGCTGATGGCTTGGGCGATCGCTTCCCGGAGCCATTGGGAATTTACCTGCTGATTAGGGCAGAACTGAGCATGGCGAAATAGGGAGGATAAATCCTGTTGCACTTGGCTAGGACTCTCACACAGCAACATTTCCCAGACTTTTTTATTGTTTTCATCCACTAAAGGACGCGAGTAGAAATCAAGTTCCCAAATAATACCCATGTAAAAAATTCCCAGCCCTAATATTTTTTGTACGATCGCCGGGGATTCACCGGACTTTTGGAGATCAACTAGATCATGTTTATACATAGATCATAGGGGAAATGATCTACTATACAATATTTAATATTTCATCCCTAATAATTCTAGGGGAGGTAAAACATCGATCGTAAAGCTTCTGGGACTGCTATATTAAAAAAAACTAAGTTAAAAAATCTAAAACTTACGCCTAGGGAATCCCAAAAAATATATTTAAGGTGCGTAAGTTCTATTAGAAAAAATATAAAAAACTGAGGGGAAGTAGGTATGTTTGGTTTAGGTATTCCAGAAATGGCAATTATTGGTGTAGTGGCAATCTTGATTTTTGGCCCTAAAAAAATTCCAGAGTTGGGCAGTGCCTTAGGCAAAACTTTGCGGGGCTTTAAGGAAGAAATGGGCAAAACTGAAGCTGATAAAGCTGAGGAGATAAAATCAGATATTTCAAAGGAAGACAAGAAAATCGTTGAATAGTTAGAATACTCTGAATGGTTAAAATACTTAAAATAGCTATTTTTAACTTTGGGTAGTTTTATAACTAAATATTTCTGATTTCATAACCAAATGTTTAAATTTTGTGGAAAACTCCTTGATTACCTGTGGAAAACTAGGTGAATCTGTGGAAAACTAGGGAATATTATTATAGGTTTTATGACAATTTTTTAGGTAAATTTCTTAGGTCAATTTTGGCGATCGTCCTAATAATCCAGTCATGAGGCGTAAAGCAAAAGACTTAACAAAAGGAATGTGGCCTAAGGCAAATAAACCTATCCGTCTAAGGAAAACTACGGGAGGAAACTGGTAAGAGAAAAAGCGATCGAGCAAATCCGTAAAGGCGAGGATAACTAAATTTTCTAGACTGCGCCAGTGATCGTACTTTTGTAATACTTCCAGACTGCCCAAATCTTGCTGATGCTGCTGGGCGGTTTGAATCACTTCAGCCAAAGCCGCTGCATCCCGGATACCCATATTTAACCCTTGACCCCCTACCGGATGGCAACAGTGGGCAGCGTCACCAATCAGAGCCAACCGAGGAGCCGTGTAGCGATCGCTCTGCATCAGTTGGACGGGAAATACATAGCGCTGGCCGACTAATTCTAATTTCCCCATGTGCTGTCCAAATCTCTGGGTTAATTCTGCCAAAAATTTCTGATCATCAAGCTGGACAAAGGCTTGAGTTTCTTCATGAGGAGCAGTCCATACTATATTACATAATCCATTAGGCAGGGGCAAAATTGCAAAAGGCCCACTAGCTTGAAACTTTTCGTAGGCGATATAATCAGGATTTTCGGGCTTCACTCTAGTGGTGATGCAGGATTGCCAGTATTTCCACCCTTTGGTATTAATTCCTGCTCCGGCTCGGAGGGGCGATCGAGAACCATCGGCAGCTACCACTAATTGGGTAGTTATAGTCTGCTCTCCTGTAGGGGTTTGTAATTGTAATTTGGCTTGCTTTGATTCATATTTCACCTCGCTTACAGTAGTTTCATAAAAAATATCCCTGGGACTGAGATAGTCTTGCAAAACTTGAGCGATCGCCCAATGCTCCGCCACATAACCTAAATCTTTTGTCTCTGACTCTACTCCCAAATCCGGGTTACAAAACTGAACTACACCAGAATAATCATTATCGGAGAGATAAATTTGTTGAAAGCGGCTAATATGGGGCAAAATTTGCTCCCAAACTCCAATTTGTTGAAAAATCTTGCTCGATCCCAGAGAAACTGCATAAGCCTGTTGTTTCCTTAAACTCGCTGCTTGGGTTTGGGTCTCTAGCACTACTACTTTTAATCCCGAATTTTTTAAGGCACAGGCTAAGGTTAAACCAGCAATCCCGCCTCCGGCGATCGCCACCTGAAACTGCGATCCTTCCGGCGATTTATCCAAGACATCCTCTGCCACCAAGGGGGTTAAAAATTGCTGTACCATGATGAAATTTTGAACTTAATTAAAGTTTATATTGGCTCTAACTTTTATTTTAATACTATTAAAAGACTTGATCGACCCTATAACAAAAATCCCCCCTAGATTGTGTAGGAAGGATTTGGGTTACAACTATCAACTGATCCGATAGATCAAAGATAAATCTATACCTTCTTCAACCAACTAAACATAGCCCGTAAGTCTTTGCCTACTTCTTCGATCGGGTGTTCAGCTTCTTGACGACGCATGGCGGTGAAGCCGGGCTTCCCAGATTGATTTTCTAGGACAAATTCTCGTGCAAACTGCCCAGACTGAATTTCCTTGAGGATTTTCTTCATTTCTGCGCGGGTTGCATCGGTAACAATCCGAGGGCCACGGGTATAGTCGCCATATTCAGCAGTATTGTAAATACTATCCCGCATTTTGGCTAAACCACCTTCCACTACTAGATCCACAATTAGTTTCACTTCGTGGAGACACTCAAAATAGGCGATTTCTGGTTGGTAACCTGCATTCACCAAGG
>JANMHD010000473.1:0-7513 GCA_031374985.1 Coleofasciculaceae cyanobacterium OTE_70_metabat_329
GTTTAGAAATGGGGATTGATATTGGGCAGTTAGATCAAGTAATTCAATTAGAATCTCCTAGTTCTGTAGCAAGTTTTTTACAAAGATTGGGGCGTTCTGGGCGCAGAGGAGAACCATCCAGAATGCAGTTTATTTGTACTGAACCAGAATTATTAGGAGAAGAGCATTTTCCTAGGCAAATTCCTTGGCTATTATTGCAAACGATCGCTATTATGCAACTTTATCTAGAAGAGGGCTGGATTGAGCCGATCGCTCCCCTCCAATATCCCCTTAGTCTTCTCTATCAACAAATTCTCAGTATTGTAGCAGCTACAGGAGAAATTACACCCCATAACCTAGCCCAAACTATTTTTAATATGGCTCCTTTCTGTCGTATCACACCTGAAGAGTTACGGCAATTTCTCCATTATTTAATTAGTCTTGACCATTTACAAAAAGCTGAGAATAACTCTTTAATTTTAGGAGTAACGGGAGAGAAAATAGTTAGATCATTTCAATTTTATGGAGTATTTGCTGAACAGATTACCTACGATATCTATCATGGTGGAGTAGCTATTGGCAAGGTGTCGATCGCTCCTAGTTTAGGCAGTAAATTAACCCTAGCTGGGAAGACTTGGGAAGTAGTAGAAATTAACTCCAAAACTAAAGTTATTACCGTTCAACCCATCACGGGAACTGGGACAGTAAATTGGCGGGGTGGCAGTATTAATATTCATACTCAAGTGTTGCAAAAAATGCGCCAAATTCTCCAAGAAGATATTAACTATCGTTATTTGCAGCCTAAAGCGATCGCTCGATTAACCACAGCTCGAAACTTATTTAAAACTATGGAAGGTCAGGAAACTACAATTTTTCATCTAGAAAAAAATATTTATACAATCTTCCCTTGGCTGGGAACTAGAGGCTATCACACCCTAATTAAAATCCTCCAAATTCTTAAAGAAGGGCGAGTAGATATTAAAAAAATCACGGGAACTCAGCCCTATTTTCTGGTGGTTAAATTAGGTAAAAGTAGTACGATCGAGCAACTTATTGCAGAGTTAATTACTTTTTGTCGATCAGGCATCACCGCCGAGGATTTGGTAACTAGTGATGAAGAACCCCAGAAACTAAATAAGTACGATCGATTCATTCCCCATAATTTGCTTCGCAAAGCCTACGCCCACGATTATCTAGACCTTTCATCTGTGGTAGATTACAGCCATATTCTCGCAAGTGGATAGAAACCAACCTCATGATACAATCTCTCAAAACTTTTCTGCTACACGAAGAATCAAATAGTTTTTAATTTAAACATCCTCTGGTCATGTAATTTATGATTAAGTTGTTCTCAAATCCCTCGTCGTTTTGTATTCAGATAAGCGGGAAGAAAAACCCTCTAAATCTCCTTTATAAAGGGAGACTTAAAGATCAAGACTATAGCTTACTAGATTGCAATCTTCTGTAAAGTAGGACTAAATTATAACAAGAAGACAACCTATGATTACCGAGTGGCAATGCCGGCGATCGCTTTTAAATTCTGACAGCGCAATAATTCTGTAAAACTTAAGCCCCGCTTGTTTTCAATTTCGGCAACTTGGACGATCGCTCGGTACAACTCCTCCGCCGCTTTCACCTCTGTATAATCCCGCCGCAGAGCAATTTGGATGGCTTTTTGGTCTGCCTCTACCGCCAACTCACTCTCGTTGCTTCTTTGCCAAAGCTGCCGTAAACCCACCAAAGCCAAACTACTGCTCACCACCATCCCGATCGCATCCCCTTGGGTAAATTCTACCCAACCACCAATCAAACCAGCCACCGCCATTCCTTGATACCAGTTGGGCTGAAGCCACTTAAACTGTAATAAGTGACCCACCACACTCAAAAGCAGTAAATCCTGTTGAGCCATGGATAAATAGCGCCACAGATCAAAATTAATATAAATCTGTCTTTCCCTTGACCAAGGCAGGGGTTGGGGAGTGTAGATAACCTGACTCTGCTCTGGCTTACTAAAAATTTTTATACCCATCCGCCCCGATGCTGGCATGAGGTCAAAGAGGCGGGAGATTTCCACATCTGGATTCATAGATTGAGAAATTTACGTTGGTCACACTCTAGCAGAATTAAGGTTCCTGCCACTAGTTTGCCAAGCTCTAGGAGCCAATAACTATACTGCATCTCAACCATTGTTCCAGAGAGGGATTTTACCGGCTCGAATAGATTTAACTGCAAACCCCAACCACTCATTTCTGGAGTGAGGATGTAGGTATAAATCAGGGCAATGGCTAAAAGGAGGCTAGAGAGAACGATCGATCTCTTTGGACTAGCAATTTTTTGATGGGAGCTAATTACTAATAATCCAGTCATCACCAAAGCCCCACAAAATAGTTCTAGATGATTGAAAACCCCAAACAGTAGATAGCCTGCGGAGGCAAATCCGGGTTGGGTTGTCATGCCTGCTGCGGCTAGTCCGGGCATAATAATCAAATCTACAATCACGCTGCCACTAAGCCAAAAAGCTAGGGTGATCATGACAATTCGCTGCCAACGATCGTCTTGTTTTGTAGTTCCAGAAGTAGTTATCATAGCTTTGGGGGGATTTATAAGAATAATTTGGATGATTTTTTGAGGAGGCTAGGCATTGCAACACAACTTGCAAAATCTGTATCTTTAGTTTTTTTTAGTACTACCTTTAGCACTGCCTATTCATGACAGGAAAACAAAATAGAATTAGCAATACTTCTCTTCCTCTGGTTACTTTTAATTTAGCAAAGTGGTATTCTTTTTGATATTAAGTATCATTGCCCAGTAACTCTTAATTGTTGCAATTTATTTGTTAATTGAAGCAATTATTTACTAAGATGCTCATAAAACTTAGAAAACTTTGATAGGTATTTCGATAAATATATGCTTAAACATCTGCCCAGACAAAATAGTAGATTTAGCTTCCGTTTAGGTGCAACCCTTCTTGGCACAGTTACTGGAACGATCGCTTCCCTTACTCCCTTCTTTATCCCTGCTGCTAATGCCAATATTATAGATCCAGTAGTGATCAACCGCCGTGTGGGGGCTGACTATAGAGTTTGTGCTGGGGAACTTCTAGACCGAGGTATTACTGCTGAGCAAGTAGCGATCGCCTGTAGCCAAGCTCTTGTTCCCCCAGACCTGTCCCTCTGTGTCGGTAAAATTAGTCGTCTCACTCCCGTGACTGCCAGCGATGCCCTCAGTGCTTGTAATCGAGTCCGCCGCCCCGTAGAAATGTCTACCTGTGTTGTTGATATTTTCAACCGTACCACTGGTTCCACACCCTCGGTAATTACCAGTTCTGCTAATACCATTCTTGACAACTGCCGCCGCAGTCTTCTGCCCCTAAAGTTTTCTGATTGTGTAATTGGCTTAAGTCAACAAATTAACTTTAGTTCTGATGTAGCACTACGCTCCTGCATTGCGGCTGAAGAACGTCGAAATTAACTATCTTTACAAAGGAGGGCGCAATCCTTTATTGGCATCAACTTAAGGCTATAACTTAATCTCAGATTACTCTCTAGGCTTAAATTTTTACCCCCCCTTGCCCCCCTCTAGAGATTGGGGGATTAGAAAAATTAAAAGTCTCCCTTGAAAGGGAGATTTAGAGGGTTCTGGGTTTGAAGAAAAGCCATGCTACTTAGTAATTTCAGCCTTAACTTGATGCAAATGGCAAGACTTGCGCTCCTACTATGAGCTATTTTTAGGCAGGAAAACTCTGTCTTAGTTTAGGTAGAATCACGATGTGACCCCGAATCCTGCTAATACTATCCTCTCGCTCAAAATCTTTCAAAAGGCGCGTGATAGTAACTCTGGTAGTCCCGATCGCCTCAGCCAATTCTTGATGGGTTAACCGGAGATCAATCAAACAACCTAGGTTAACATCCCGGCCAAACTTGGCAGCTAACCAACGGAGTAGGTATAATAATCGCTGCCGGACTTTACCCGATCGAGTAATATTTAGCAATTCCTCCCGTTGGTAGGCAGAAGCAATCAAAGCATCTGTCAATGAATTCCATTGGCTTCTAGGGCAGGGTAGAGCCTCCACACTAGTTAAACATTCAATTTGGTAAGGAGATAGACGAGAGAGATGCTGCCCCACAATGTCTTTTGCGCCCCAGTAACCCAGAGTCACCATGGCTCCTTCTTCATTCCAAGTTGTAGTCCGCACGACACCTCGATCTATCAACCAGAGAATATCAGCACCCAGGGGAATCATCTCCCGTCGACTAAAAGTCTGGGGCTTAAGTAGTTCTGCGCCTAAGATTGTCAGCATAAGCTCTATCTCCTAAGTTAATTAACTAAGCTATTTAACCAAACCTACCACTGACATATTCTTGAGTTGCTTTTTCTTGAGGCTCGTGGAAGATCATTTCTGTGCGATCGTACTCCACCAAAAAACCAAAGCGAGAACCTTTCTCCGTGGCTTCTGCATTAAAGAACCCCGTCATATCAGAAACACGAGAGGCTTGCTGCATATTGTGGGTAACGATAATAATCGTGTACTTTTCCTTTAATTCATGGATCAATTCTTCAATTTTCAAAGTAGAAATAGGATCCAAAGAAGCACAAGGCTCGTCCATCAACACCACATCAGGCTGGATAGAAATTGCCCTTGCAATACATAATCTTTGTTGCTGTCCTCCAGATAAGGAAAAACCACTAGATTTCAATTTATCTTTTACTTCATCCCAAAGATAGGCTTGTCGCAAGGATCTTTCCACCAACTCATCCATATCCCCTTGGTACTTATTGATTCTGGCTCCGTAGGCAATATTGTCGTAGATTGTCTTGGGGAAAGGATTTGGCTTTTGGAACACCATCCCAATCCGTCGCCGCACTTCCACTGGGTCTATCTGACTACTATAGATATTTTGCCCGTGGTAAAGAATTTTACCTTTCAAACTGAAGGAATTAATCAAGTCATTCAGCCGATTAAAACATCTCAAAAGGGTACTTTTGCCGCAGCCAGAAGGGCCAATAAAAGCAGTGACTTTATTTTTGAGAATATTCATATGCACACCACGCACAGCGAGGAAGTCACCATAATAAATATTGGCATCCTCTACTTGTAAAATCACATCTTGGTTATCAAAAGACAACATAAAATTAAACTCCTAAAACTGATTAATATACTTTTCGGCGAGTTGCCCAACGTGCCAAAATATTGGTGGTCAAAACCATAAGAACTAGCACCAATGCCCCAGCCCAAGCTAATTCTTTTTGGGCCACAAAAGGTACTAGGGCAAAGTTATAAACCAGTACCGACAAAGTAGGAGTCGGCTCCAATAAACCTTTAAACCAGAAAGGAGAGTTTAGGGCAGTAAATATCAAAGGCGCAGTTTCTCCTGCTGCTCTAGCTACGGCGAGAGTTACTCCAGTGAGGATAGCAGGTAAGGCGGCTGGAACTACCACACTGAGCACGGTTTGATAACTAGAAGCCCCTATGCCTACAGAAGCCCAACGGACGTCTTGAGGCACAATCTTCAAGGCTTCTAGAGTAGTACGAATAATTGTTGGTAGCATTAATACTGATAGGGCAACACCCCCCGCGATCGCTGAGAAAGTTTGGGTCGTCACTACCAATAGACCAAAGGCAAAAATCCCCGCAATAATAGAGGGAACTCCACTTAAAACATCACTGGCAAAACGTACCCACCGTCCTAATTGATTGCCATCACTAAACTCTGATATATAAATGGCCACTAAGACTCCAAAAGGAATCGCAATTAATGCCCCAATTCCTACTACCACGATCGTCCCCTGAATTGCATTAGCAATCCCGCCACCAGTTAAACCCGGAGATGGGGGCAGTTTGGTGAATAAGTCTAGGTTAAACCGCCCGATGCCTTGACTAATAACGTAGAAAAGGACTGTAAATAGGGGCAGGAGAGTGAGAATAACGAATAATCCTGAGAGGGCAGTCATGGCTGTCCCAAATAGATATCTAGGATTACTTTTAGATTTACTGAGATTATTAATATCCATTACTCATTGATAATTAACTGCCGTTGGCTTTGGTCTTGCCTAGCAAATAGGGAAGACCTTGGTGTAGAAGAGACTTGTGAGGGATTCTTGAGAAAGCTATAGATAAATATTTTCCGATCCTACCCAGACTAACGGTACTTAGCACTAACACGAGAAACAATCATCTCGGCGAGGACATTGACGATTAGGGTCAAGATAAAGAGGACAAAACCGGCATACATGAGTGCTGCTACCTGTAACCCTGAGGCTTCAGCAAACTGGTTGGCGAGTAGAGAAGCGATCGTATTTCCCGGAGCTAGGAGAGAAATATTCAAACGATTGGAATTTCCAATAATCATGGTCGCTGCCATCGTTTCTCCCATCGCTCGCCCCATGCCTAACATGATACCGCCTACAACCCCGGAAAAAGCGGCCGGAACTAGGACACGGAAAATAGTTTCCCAGCGAGTTGCCCCTAAACCCAAGGAAGCTTGCCGCAGATCGGGAGGCAGAGAAGCAAAGGAGTCACGAGCTACTGCGGTAATAATCGGCAGAATCATAATGGATAGGACAATTCCGGCTGGCAGCATAGATGGGCCTGTGGGAGGAGTACTAAAGAGAGGAAACCAGCCCAAATTCTTATTAAGAAAACCACCCAACTGATTAGTTAGGGGAATAATTACAAAAATTCCCCATAGTCCATAGACTACGCTGGGAATCGCCGCAATCAACTCTACAAGGAAAGTTAGAGGAGTGCGGACAGCTAGGGGTAAGAAATCTTCACTTAAGAATATGGCAGTACCCACTCCCAAAGGCACGGCAATAAATAGGGCAATCAAGGAACTGACCATAGTTCCATAGATCATCGGGAAAACCCCGTAGGTATCATTAACCGGGTTCCAACCACTGCCAATCAAAAAACCAAAACCAGACTGCTGGATAGCAGGGATAGCCCGGAAACCGACAGTTAGAGCGATCGCCCCCAACAGCACGATTACTCCAGTTGCTAATACCAAGGTTAACCATATAAAACCTTGATCAAATTTTCTTTCAAACTGCGATCGAGAAGGCAGAATTACATTCTGTTCTTGAACTTCTAAAACCATGTTGATACCCGAAATTGATGCTATTTACAGACAAGTTATCGGCAAGGGCGCAAAGCCTTACGCCCCTACCGGATATACAAACTATTTGAGTTTCATTTTGTACTCAGTGCTAAGGGTATCTGCTGCGGTAAGTACCTTTTCCCGCACATTCTTAGGCAGGGGAATATAGCCCAAGCTGCTGGATACTTCTTGACCTTCATTAAGACCATAATCAATTAGAACTTCTAGAGCTTTTGCCTTAACTGGATCCGCTACTTTAGTCGGTACGAGCAACCAAGTGTAGGAAGCGATCGGATAAACGCCGGGACCTTCAGGGTCTTCAATGAATGCCCGGAGGTTTTCGGGTAGCTTCACCCCCGCTAGGGTCTTACCAACGCTTTCATCACTAGCAGTGACAAATTCCTTAGCTTTGTTTTCTAGTTGAGCAAATTTCAGCT
>JANMHD010000486.1:0-21263 GCA_031374985.1 Coleofasciculaceae cyanobacterium OTE_70_metabat_329
CGATCGTCCGTCAATACCTGAGTATCGTAGGCAGATAAACCTAGCTCTGTGGTGTAACGGGTGCGCTTGATAGCCGGGAGTTCTGGCAGTTCATTGCGCCATTGCTCTAATTGCTCAGGGGAAACCTTGATAGGTGGCAAATCTGGTTCTGGGAAGTAGCGATAGTCGCTGGAGCCTTCTTTTTTCCGCATACTAATAGTGCGTTGATTATTTTCCTCCCAAAGGCGAGTTTCTTGGAAAATTTCTTCCTGAGCTTCGATCGCTGCAATCTGCCTTTCAATTTCGTAGTTAATTGCCCGTTCGATCGCATTGAAGGAGTTCATATTTTTAATTTCTACCTTCACTCCAAATTCTTTCTGCCCCACAGGACGGACAGAAATATTTACATCGCAGCGTAGGGAGCCTTCCTGCATATTGCCATCACTCACCCCTAGATAACGCACTATCCGGCGAATTTCTTGGGCATAAGCGGCAGCTTCTACTCCTGATCTCAAGTCTGGCTCCGAAACGATTTCAATTAAAGGAATCCCGGCTCGGTTGTAATCCACCAGAGAATAGGTAGAACCAGAAAGCCTGTCACTCCCGGCATGGACTAATTTTCCGGCATCTTCTTCCATATGCAGACGGGTAATCCCAATTTTCTTGACTAGGGGTTTACCTTCAGCATCAGGAGTTGTGATCTCAATCCAGCCGTGTTCGGCAATGGGGAGATCAAATTGAGAGATTTGGTAATTTTTGGGTAGGTCTGGGTAAAAATATTGCTTGCGATCGAATTTACTATAGGGGGCAATTTGGCAATTGAGAGCCAAGCCCGCCTTGACTGCATACTCCAAAACCATCTCGTTTAGTACAGGTAATACCCCCGGCATTCCGAGGCAGATGGGGTCAATATTAGTGTTGGGAGTTCCTCCAAATTTGGTGGATGAGCTAGAGAAAATTTTGGTTTGGGTACTGAGTTGGCAATGGGTCTCAAGACCAATAATTACTTCGTATTCGGTTTTTACTGGGGTCGCCGTAGTCATGGGCTGAAGCTATAGTTTGTGTAGATCATTAATATGCTTTCTATTGTAGGCTGAAATCTAGACAGACAATCGAGATATTCTATTGTTAAACCTATTCTGTCAGCCAAGCGATCGCTTTTCTAATCCAATCTTCAGCTTGCATAGTTTTTTGCAATAGAGAATCCGTACTCAAAGCAGTTAGGGCTTGGTAAACTTCTGCGGGGGTGTAGCCCAAGGCAAGAAGAGTCATTTCTACATCTTCTTGCAGGGCAGTATTAACCCCAGTAGTTTTAATTGCCGCCAGCTTATATTCCTTGGCAAGTTTAGTCTTTAGTTCTAGGGCAAGACGTTCCGCAGTTTTCGTGCCAACGCCGGGAGCTTGGGTGAGGATTTTTATATTATTAGTGACGATCGCTTCTACTAATTGCTCAATTTCTAAGCTATCAATCAGGGCGATCGCCACCTGCGCCCCTACACCACTGACGGTGATCAATTGCCGAAATAAATCCCGTTCGATTACTTTAATAAATCCATACAAATAGGGCTGTTCTTCCCGCATTTGTAGATGAGTAAAAATCTGTACCAGATCCCCTACCAGTAACTGAGGCATAATCCTAGGGGGAATTTGGACTTCATAACCTAGGGAATTTACTTCTAAGACTAATATTGCCCGATTACCTATCACTTTTGTCTCGATCGTCATGCCCCGGAGATAATTTATCATATTGGAACAAAACTAGTTAATCATTATGCAATAAGTTATCTCTAGGACTAACTAACTGCAACAGTTTTTGTTTGATCTGGGTATCAAAAACTTGCCATTTTATCTTGGTATATTCTGGGCTTTCGTTGAAACCGTAGAGGAAACCAATAGGAATTTCAAACCCCCCCGCCATCATGCGTCCGCCGCCAAAGAACCTGCCCTGACCATCCTGCCCAAAGGCTTCCTTAATAAATTCATCAGGGTCAAGGGTAATCTTGGTCGTCCGCAGAGAACCAATCACCACTTCTAGTTCCTCGTCTTCATCGTGGACAATTCCGTAGACTACCGCTGTGTGAACATTTTCTTCCGTAACTAAGAAATCTGCTGCTTGAGGGATAGCATCTCGATCGTCATAGCGTAGATAACCGACCCCAGAGATGGAGAAATTATTCTGTACCATCCTATTTTTTAAGCTACGCTCGATCACATCCATCACTCTTTTTGAGCGGGATGATTGCATCACCGCATTGAGCAATTGGGCATCATAGAAACGACTCAGGTACGCAGCAGCAAGGAAATCTTCTTCTTGAGCTTGCATTAGGCGATCAGTATCCGATCGCAATCCGTGCATTAAAGCTGTGGCACATTTGACATGTTCCCCCACACTACTATCTAACTTCAGAAGTCCAGCTTGGAGGTATTGGGTAAAAATAGTCGCTGTAGCTCTCGTAGATGGACGCAGATCCATGTATTCTGCTTGCAGATCCCCTTGGCTGGTGTGGTGGTCAATGATCGCCACAATCGGGATTCCGGCTACCCGCATACAGGGCAGTAGTTGGCTAGTTGTTCCTTGGTTATCGATGAGAATACAACCTTGGTACACAGAAAGATCTCGATCCTTTAGGCTTTGGCTCGTCCACCGCTGGAGAGGCAATCCCGTGAGTTTGACGAGGGCAATATTTTCTTGATGGCTCAAAACTCCAGCATATACAATGTCACAATTAATGTTGTATTCCTTAGCAATAAGTTTATAAGCCCAAGAGCAGGAAAGAGAGTCGGGATCGGGGAAGTCTTGCATGATCACTAATTGGCGATCGCCCCGGTGTCGATAAAGAATTTGGCGGAGTGCCTCAACCTTTTCTAGATCAGGCTGTAGTAAACGTTGGAGCGTAATTGGGTAATCTTCGGAGGCAGATGATGCAGGTTTTTCTTTACTAGCTTCAGTTTGTGCCTCTGATAGGATCATTCCTGAGCCATTACTAGTATTTACAAGGTTTGATGACATATTATGGAAATCTTCAAGACAGCGGTAGCTTTGATATAGTAACCCTAAATAATTTCATCCGCCGTAGCCGAGTAAAATTATTTACAAGAAGCAATTTGATCTAGCAAATGATTTAGGATTGCTATAACTGTGATTAATTAGAGATAAATGATATTCTAACAAATCTGAGACATTTATTTTTGAGGTCATAATTTTTCATGTATGATGTGGCAATTATTGGGGCTGGTTTAGCTGGAATAACTTGCGGAAGATATTTACAACAGCAGGGACAAAAAGTAGTTTTCTTGGAAAAATCTCGTGGCTTGGGGGGGCGAATGGCAACCCGCCGCTTGCATAATACCCTTGCGGATCATGGGGCAAAATTTCTCACTATTCAAGGAACTCAAACTGAAGAATTAGTTGCTACTTTAATGGCTAGTGGACTCATAACACTTTGGCAGGGGATGAAAGATTGTTATGTGGCTCCTTTGGGGATGAGTGCGATCGCAAAAAATCTCGCAACAGATTTAGATATCCGCCTCAATCACAGAGTAGAAAAAATTATGCCTACAGATCAAGGCTGGTCACTTTTCTTTGATGCCCCTGATCTTACTCCTCTTTCTCAAGGAGGGAGAGGTACCGCCGTTGGTGAGGGTTCCAGCTTAACCCAAGCCTCGATCGAAGCCAAAGCCCTAATCATCGCCATCCCTGCCCCTCAAGCCCTAGCATTGCTATCTCCCTTAGAAAATTTAGATCAAAATTATCTAGCCCAACTAGCGGGGGTAGAATACGATGCCTGCATTACAGTCATGGCCGGCTATGCTCCAGAAGTTCAGCAGACTCTAGATATTCAGACACCCTCTTGGCAAGCAGTAACTTTTCCTGAGAATCCAATTCTTGCTTGGGTGGGGATAGATAGCACCAAGAGATTACATCCTCCCCAACCAGTAGTTGTCTTCCATAGCACCCCAAGTTTTGCCGCTCAACATCTGGAAAGTATAGAGCTAAATTCCCTAGGGCAGGAGTTACTCGATCAGGCTAGTAATCATCTCCTGCCAGAGCTTAATTCCCCTGAATGGTTTCAAGTACATCGCTGGCGTTATGCCCAACCCAAAACTTGCTTAAATATTCCTTGCTTCCCTGCTCCCATAACTTCCCTCCTAGTATGCTGCGGCGATTGGTGTCAGGAAAATTCCCTAGATTTCTCTAGGGATAGTTTCATAGAAAGTGCCTTAGTTTCTGGGTTAGCTGCTGCCCAATTGATCTCTCCATTAAGTGACTAAATACCGTCGAAGGAACGTTTCTAGGGATTCCAGTTTAAAGTTATAGATGGTTTCTAGGGTGTCAATTTCTTTGGCAGTGCAGTAAAACTCGTTGGCAACTAAAACTCGCAGGGTTCCTAATCCCTTGTATAGGGAAGGATTAAACATCCCAATCCCACTCCGTAGTCCATCTAAAACCATCAGGGGAGGATTGATAATTAGGGGTTGCCGATTAAATATTTGTCCCAGAATCCGGGGAATATCCTCCCGTTTCAAAATATCGGGTCCTCCTACAGGAAAAATACGATTCCTTGCGCCCACATTTAGGGATGATTCCACAGCAATCCGGGCTAGGTCATCAGTACTGACGATCGAAGTCCGGTTCTTCGGGTCGCCATTGAGCAAATACACTCCTGTTGTTTTGAACTGCTCTGCTAGGGGTAACAAACTAGAGGCGAGTCCCGATGGTCGGAGAATCGTATAGTTTAATCCACTATGCTCTAGATACTTTTCTACCTCGCGCTTTGCCTTAAAAACCGTGGCATCTTCGTAGCCTCGATCGGCTCCCAAGACCGAGATAAATACAAAATGCTCTACTCCTGCTGCCTTGGCCTGATCAATCAAATCTACATTAGCCCGATAATCCAACTCTTGAGCATCTCCCCCAGAGCCGTGGGTACTGATAATATATTTCACCCGCCGACAGGCTTTCTGAATATCCCGCTCTTCTTTGAGGTTGCCAATAAAAATTTCTGAGCCACGATTTTCTAGTTCGGCATACTTAGAAGACAGCCGCACGAACGATCGGACTGGTAAATCTCGCTCCCGTAATAGTCGTACCACCCGCCGTCCAAGGGATCCCGTAGCTCCTGTTACTAAATACATATTTTTTATTTGTTAATTTTGGGAATTACGTAAAGGTTATATATCATTAGGAACGTAAGGCTTTACGCTCCCATGAGTTCTGAATTTATTAGATTCACTAAGTTTTATTGTAGATTATTCAATGGTGTTAGGGCAGTTCTAGCCTAGCCAGAATACGATCGCATCCACCAGCCAATCAAAATTCCCAAACCTAAAAATCTCACCGCCTGCCAAAAAGGTTCCCCCATACTACGCCAGTTGAAGAGACTACTTTCTAAATGAAATTCTAGTTCTTCTAAGCGTTGGCTAATTGCTGCCAACTCTGATCGCACTTGGGGGTTTTTGCTTGATCGCTTGAAGATTTGCTGTTGTTCTTGGAGGGTTAATTTTTCTGCCTGATCCTCTTGTACCTGTAGATAACGGGCTTTGAAAGTTGTCAGTTGGTCTTCGAGTTCAAGGAGACTGCGATCGAGATCAATCTCTGCTTCAGGAGAGGAATGATTATCAGGCATAGGGTTATAGGTAGAGTTCAAGAGTAGAAATTCAGGAAAATTCTAGAATAATTGGTTGAAATTTTACCAAATCCGTAGGTATGATCAGCATTCTGAGTATAAAAGATTTTTAGGATAATCAGAATAATCATCATGACAAAAAATTACAAAATTACCCTCTTGCCCGGCGATGGCATTGGCCCAGAAATTATGGCTGTCACGGTGGAAGTGTTGCAATTATTAGGGCAGCAGATGGATTTAGAATTTCAGTTTACCGAAGCTCTCCTCGGTGGGGCGGCTATAGATGCTACTGGGGAACCCTTGCCTACTACAACCCTAGATATCTGTAAACAAAGTGATGCTGTGCTATTGGCAGCGATCGGCGGCTATAAATGGGATAATCTACCTTCCTCTCAGCGTCCAGAAGCGGGTTTACTCGGCTTAAGAGCCGGACTAGAACTTTTTGGGAATCTCCGTCCAGCAACGATCCTGCCCCAATTAATCGATGCTTCTAGCCTGAAGCGGGAAGTAGTAGAAGGGGTGGATATTATGGTGGTGCGAGAGTTGACTGGGGGAATTTATTTTGGGAAGCCCAAGGGGATTTTCACCAGTGAGACGGGGGAAAGACGGGGCGTGAATACGATGGTGTATACAGAATCCGAGATTGAGCGCATTGGCAGGGTTGCCTTTGAAACCGCTGGTCAGCGAGGCAAAAAACTCTGCTCTGTGGATAAAGCTAATGTCTTAGAAGTTTCCCAGCTATGGCGGAGTTGTATCACTGAACTAGGTAAGGAATACCCCGAGGTCGAACTATCTCATATGTATGTAGATAATGCTGCCATGCAGTTGGTACGCAATCCTAAGCAATTTGATACGATCGTCACGGGTAATCTTTTTGGGGATATCCTTTCGGATGCCGCTGCCATGCTCACGGGTAGTATTGGGATGCTACCTTCTGCCAGTTTAGGAGTAGGTAAGCCCGGTGTCTTTGAACCAGTCCACGGCTCTGCCCCCGATATTGCCGGACAAGATAAAGCTAATCCCCTTGCCCAAGTCCTCAGTGCTGCTATGATGCTCCGTTATGGTTTAGGTGAACCTCTTGCTGCCGATAAGTTAGAAAAAGCCGTGCTGCAAGTCCTAGATCAGGGCGATCGCACTGGTGATATTTTTCACCGGGGATGAATCTTTTAGGGTGTAAAGCTATGGGGGCGGCTTTGTTGCAGGCAATGAAGTGAAGGAGGGACAGGGCAGGAGGTAAGAGAAGGTAAGGGGAGGTAAGGGGAGGTAGAGGGAGGTAAGAGGAATTGAAAGAATTAGGATTGTTATTTTTTATGGGTTGGTTTGTGGAATTTTGGTGATTGTTAATACTTTGAATTAGAATTTAGATAAAATCCCTTAATTAATGTTTTCCTATAACTTATCCCTTCCCAATTTCTAACCATAAATTCCTTTACCTCCCCTTACTTCCTCTCCCCCACTACCCACTATGGTCAGTTCTTCTCCCACTAGATCAGATAACTACGAACCCAATACACCCTCTGTATTAATAGATCCGGCGGTGCTGAGAGCGGCTCGGCAAATTTATCGGACTTACTATGAAGTGCATCCAGAGAAAATGCAGCGCCCAGTGGGATTAGTGATCGATCGCCAATCCCATCGAGGTAAGTTGATTTTTGGTGTCAAACCAATTTTGTTGTATACAGAATCTTTTGTACCTTTTAATCAGTTAGAAGCCTCTATATATTAGATATTTAGTAGCCGAGTAATTACCCCCGGTACTGGCACAATCATCAGGACTAAAAATCCTAGGGCAAATAATCCAGTGATATCTCGCCAGTTGTCTAATTCTGACACATCATTAAGGGCGGGTTGATCGGTAATAGGCATAAAAAAGAGAACGATCGCCCAGATAATCAGGTCTGGTTGAAGAAGGGCAAGGAGTAATACCAAAATTCGGGTGATTTGCCCGATCGCTACAGCCTTTTTCTGCCCAAACATAGCATGCACCATATGTCCTCCATCGAGTTGACCTAGAGGCATGAGGTTAAAAGCAGTAATCACTAAGCCAATATAACCAGCGATCGCTACAGGATGGAGGTTAATTACGGTTCCGGAAGTGAACTGACTTCCCAGAGCTAATTTACTAATTAAAGTTAAGAGCAACGAAAAGCGGGGATTGAGGGACTCAAAATTAAGCAGATTAGATGCATCACTGAAGGGCACGACCCTCGAATGCACCAGACCCCAAATTAGGAGAGGCAATGCCATAAGCAAACCTGCAACTGGACCAGCAATCCCTACATCAAATAATGCCTTGCGATGGGGAACGGGCGATCGCATCTGGATAAAAGCCCCCAGGGTTCCCAAGAAAAATGGTACGGGGATAAAGTAGGGCAGGGTAGTTTGCATCCGGTAATAGACCGAAGTGAAATAATGCCCCAATTCATGAATACTTAAGATTGCCATTAAAGCCAAAGCATAGGGCAATCCTTGTACTAAAAGGGCGGGATTACTCTGGACTTGTTTGGTGGATAAACCTACTAAATCTGCCCCGATCGCTGTGGTGGTTAATAGAGTCACCAAAATTAAACCTAGAGCTAAAAAGGGGCGAAAAATTGGTTCTTGTTCCTTGGAATTTTGAATTTGAGGATTAGGCACTAAAGTGAAAACGGGGGAACCCTGGCTAGTTTCTTGGAAGATGACGTAGAAGCGATCGTTAAATAGGGTTTTAATATTCTGGTTGATAGTTTTATAAGCCCTGTCAGGATCCGTCCGCAATTTTCCCCGACAGACCATCGCTTGAGGAAAATATTCTACATTTTGAAGATAGTAAATTCCCCAAGGAAAACATTCTCGAAGTTTCACTTCTTCTTCTTTGGTTATAGGACGCAAGGGAAGGGGAGTTTCTGGAGGGCTAACGGAAGAGTTGTGAAGATTAGACTCATCGATCGGGATGATCTCAGAATTCTCTTTTGGCAAGTGTCGCCGACCTGCTTGGACTAAAAACCAGTAGCCGAGGGGAGAAAAAATAAATAGACCTAAAAGTAATAGGGCGGGCATGGGTCTTTGTTCTCCGTAGACCACAGCCCAGAGGGTCAAGGAAATAGCCGGGGTCATCAAAACTAGCCACAACATCCACACCGGAGTAGTTGTGATCTTACTAACGCCACGACTGACAATAAAATACGTAGTCACGCCAAGAATAATTAACAGGAGCCAAGTTTCCATGATATCGATAGAATAGGAAGGATTAAATTGTGATATCTTGCAGAAGTGTTGATAAATTGAGAAACCTTAAGACCTCTAAAAACCTTTATGGGCTTAGTTTGCAATCTAGTATTTGCTAGATAGTGTAGGCTTACCCAGGACTAGATCTTAACACAAGAACCCGTAACCTATTTGAGTAACGTTTAAGCAATGTACATCCGTCGCCGTCCCCCTAGTTCTTCTATTTCTGCCAGTATGTTTAACTATCAGGTTCCTATGCCTGATGCCCAACCCCGCCATATTCTTGAAGAAATTGTTTGGTACAAAGAAGGGGAAGTAACTAGATTGCGGGAACGACAGCCCTTGGCGGAACTTCAAAAGAAAATTGCCCTTGCGCCTCCATGCTTGGACTTTTTAGGTGCTCTGCGCCACGGAAAGACTCAGCCTGCTTTGATTGCCGAAGTCAAAAAAGCATCTCCTAGTAAAGGAATAATTCGGGAAGATTTTGATCCGGTAGCGATCGCCCAAAGTTATGCTGCTGGAGGAGCAAGTTGCCTATCAGTTTTGACAGATAGTAAGTTTTTTCAGGGTAGTTTTGAGAATTTGCGCCAGATTCGGACTGCGGTAGCTATTCCTTTACTATGCAAAGAGTTTGTTATTTATCCCTATCAAATTTATTATGCCCGTTATCACGGGGCAGATGCCATACTTTTGATTGCGGCTATTCTTTCTGATCAAGATTTACGCTATTTTACAAAAATTATCAAATCCCTAGGGATGACGGCTCTGATTGAAGTTCATACAGAAGAGGAGTTGCAACGAGTGTTAGCTCTACCAGAAATTAATTTAATTGGCATTAATAATCGGAATCTTGAGGATTTTTCTGTAGATATAACTACAACTCAAAGACTTCTGGCCGCTCAACAAAAGGTTTTAGCCGATCGAGAAATTCTCGTAGTTAGTGAATCAGGTATCCATCAAGGGATAGATTTAGACTTTGTGCTAAAATCAGGTGCTAAGGCAGTTTTAATTGGTGAATCTTTAGTGAAACAACCAAATATAGAACAGGCGATCGCCGATTTATTTACTGGTTATTTTCTAGAAACAGCCTGATAACTCTATCTATCAAAACCCCTAAAAACTCCGGTTAGCTGATAATTTTATTTGAGGTCAACCATGCCCCCCCTACCCCTGCCATCCCATGTCCACTATGAATTACTCCTCCAACTACTGGAACAACAAACTGCCTTTGCTGCCAATCAACAACCCCAAGTTCGGGGGCAAGTTCAGCAACTAATCTACAGTCTACGGAAGGCTTTATCTCAGCAAAAACAAATAGAAACTACCTGTGAACAATTACATATTCCGGTAGAGTACCGCTGGTCAATTGCGATCGAACATCAAGATACAGCTTTAAAGTCAGAAAAAGTTTAGGGAGGGTGCAAGGCTTTGCGCTCCTGAGGTGATCGGCTCCTTAAAATTAGAAAAAACGTAGCTGACTAGGGGCAACTACCAGTTTTACCCCTGCGCCGATCGCAATATCTACGCTCTTATCTGTTCGGGCTTGGAGAATTTTTCCAGACTTAGTTTGCAAAAAATAAATATATTCTCTACCCAAAAACTGGCGATCGAACACTAATATCCGGCTGGACTCATCTGGCTGGAGGTGTAAATCTTCCTGTCGAATCATTACCTCTGTAATTTGGGTCTTTGGCGTTTTTTGCTGAGCAATTTGTTGGTGAGGCAGGAGAGCCATGTCAAAATCCCCAATTTCTGTAGTTAAGAGATTACCCACCTCTTGAGCGGGCAGAAAGTTCGCTTGGGTCACAAAATCTGCCACAAATTTTGTTTTTGGTTGGTCATAAATATCTGCTGGTGTCCCCACTTGCTCGATCTGTCCTCCCTGCATGACAGCAATGCGATCGCAAAGAGATAGGGCCTCTTCTTGATCATGAGTCACAAAAATAGCTGCTGTACCAGTTTGCTTAAGAATAGCTCTAATTTCTTGACGTAGCCTTAAGCGGACTTGTACATCTAGATTACTCAAGGGTTCATCAAGTAAAATCAGGCCGGGACGGGGAGCTAAAGCTCTGGCCAAAGCGACTCTTTGTTGTTGTCCTCCAGAAAGCTCATGGGGGTAACGGTGTTCCAGCCCTGTTAAACCTACTAGGGAGATCGCCCCGCTTACTTCCTGTTTTAGTTGGTTGGAAGGGAGCTTACCCAGCCCAAAGCTAATATTTTTTGCCACTGTCAGATGAGGGAACAAAGCATAATCTTGAAATACCATACCGATATTGCGCCGCTCCGGGGGCAGGATATAGCCGGGTGTAGACACCTCTTGCTGATGGAGGCTGATTTTACCAGACTGCAATTCCTCAAAGCCGGCAATCAGGCGTAAAAGAGTTGTCTTACCACAGCCAGAAGCACCAAGTAGCCCTAAAATATCCCCTTGGTCTAATTCTAGATCAATCCCCCGGACTGCCGGAGAACTAGTACCGGGGAACTGTTTGGTTACTTGGTCTAACTGGAGAATAACATTGTGCATGGTATTTACTTAGTTAATAGCTCCCAAGAAGCATATTTTTTAGGGGTGGTAACTGATTAATTTCGTTTAATTTCGTTTAATTTCGTTTTTGGGTAATCGATAAAGTATAAGGATATTGACCTCCAGAGCGATCGCCCACATAAAAAGCATAGCTACCCTGCTCCCAATAACCAGGGGCATTAATCCTGCCACTATTCGCATCAGCAGAAATACAGGAAGTAGTTCCATTGGGCAGGCGAATTAACAAAGTAGGCTGGCCATCACCTTGGAGACTAAATCTTAAGTAAGAAAAATCACTATTTAACTGTACTACATGATTTGGGGCTGTAGCTATGCTGCCACAATTAGAACTAGCTTGTCCTCCCCCAGAGGTTCCTTGCAATACCATAGGATCCGGCTGGAATTGCGGGGCGATCGCCACGGTTTGACCAAATGCTGGATTTCCTCCTATAGTCATGGCTGCGATCGCTGTCGCTAGACCCAGAGTACCCATAATTAACTTCTGCATAAAATTATCCGCCTATTTTTGTGAAGATGTTGATATTTTTTGTGGTTTTTAATAATTCCTTGCTAAGAAAAAAAGTAGTAGCGATCAAGGAAAGCCCAGAGATCAAACAAGAACTAATCAAGAATTAATTTAAAAAAGATGAAGATAATAAAGTTTTTTCACTGAATATCTAAGACTAGCTGATTGCTTGAAAGTTCCCCTATGTAATATATTCCAAGGCTATTATGTTAATTCCGTAATATCTGGGCTTTGCAACCCAAAACTAACCCTAGGGAAAATATTGCCCTTTGGCCAATAGATAATTTTCTAGTTGATGAGAAACTAAGGGGATTGCTATATGCTAGAGTCAATCAAATAGCCAAGACTAAAAATTTAATAAATATTTTCTGGAAATTCTGGAAACTATTCTAAATCGATCACAATTCTTTGCAATAAACTATTATGAAACCTGCTGATAATTCCAACTGGCAACAACGCCTTCAAGAACTGGAGGTAGAAGTAAACCAAACTACCCCGTCTCCAGAGGTGAAATTTTCCGTCCCAGCACCCTTAAAAGCTATCACTGATTCTGCTCAGTACCAAAACCTAATCGATCGCCTCCTCCCTTGGTTTAATAATCTTTCTAAAAGTAGTAAGGTAATTGTGGCAGTGGTGGGAGCTTTAGTTGCTTTTGTAGTCCTCAGAAGTGTTCTCCAATTAGTAGCCGCCGCCGTAAGTTTGGCTATCTTGGGTATTATTTTGTACTTAGTGTATCGGTTCTTGATCGCCCCAAAATCTACTGAGCAATAAATTTTCTAAGCTGACTGATGGCATTAAATAGTTTTAATTCCCCTCAAGAATCATCTACTGCACCAGAATCTCCCGGAAAATTCCGTCTGGTAGTTCCTCTCCTAGCCCGGCGGGGAGCCGCAGTCGTATTGGAAGTATCTTTGGTAGCGGCGGCGGTATTTGTTCCTTTCAGTCTGGGGCAGTGGGCTAACCAACGTCTGAAAGAAAGAGTTCCCCTAAATCCAGTATTAGTACAGGTACAGGAAACGATCGCCAAAACCCTTGCCTTGCCCCGGAGTTCCCAGCCGATTCAAGTTTCCCCTATTACTAATCTGCTGTGGTCTGGAGCAGTAATTTTGCCAGTTTTAGTAGGTAGTTGGCAGTTGATCCTCCTTGCTGTTACTGGCCAGACTAGCCCTAAGCGATGGTTTGCCGTGGCAGTTGTTCAAGCTGATAGTTCTTCTCCGGGTATACTTCGGACATTAGTGCGGGAGGGAGTAGGCCGGTGGGGATTGCCTTTGAGTGGAGCTTATATACTATGGCGCTACACGGGAGCTTTCCCAGAAGTAACTATTTTATTGACTGTAGCAGGTCTATTTTTAGTTTTAGAAGGTGCTACTGCCTTATGGAATTATCGTCGGCATGGCAGGGCAAGGTCTTTCCATGACCAGTTAGCTGCCACCTATGTGGTGGATGTAGTATGGTTGGAGGACGATGAGGTTCTAGTCTCCGAGTCTAGGGAAGAGATTAATGAAGTAATTAGGAGTGGACTAGGAGGTCAGGGTGTACCTAGTACCAATCCCCATCAGCAAGTGGTTTATGTAGATGGAAATGTAGTGATAGAGCAGACAGGAGATTGGAAAATTGAGCAAGAGTTAGGGGAAACAGTAGAAGACCAAGGGGAAAATCTAGAGGATTTAGAGACAGAAATTACTACTATCACTTTACCTCGTCCCTCTTCTTTCAACCTTTGGAGACTAATGCGCTGCTATCCGGGAACTACCTTACTAATTGCACTTTTAGGCAGTATGTCCCTAATTTTAGGAACTTTTGTGGGAACACAAGTTTATATCCAAGGACAAGCTAATCAGCGCAATCTGAAGCAGCAACAAAATGAGTTATTTCTTTCTCTTGTCCAGCAGTTGAATGCAGCAAGTAATCCAGAAGCACGACAGGGAGCTATCCTAGCGTTGGGGAGAATTACCGACGATCGAGTAGTTCCTTTATTGGTGGATACTCTCTCACGGGAGAAAACTGCTAATTCTATAGAAGCGATCGAGCAAGCGTTAGTTGCCAACGGTCTTATTTCTTTACCTCCTCTGCAAAAGCTGAATCAAGCCTTACAAAATGATCTCCAGACTGCCATCCGCAGAGCGCAAAAAGAGGAGCAAGATTTAGTTCTGGTGCGACAAAAAGCAGTGGTGCGATCAATCACTAAAATTCTGGCTATTTATGCTAAATCTCCCCAAAAAATTGATCTTAATAAAGTAGATTTTAGTGTTATTCCTGCTGTTTTAGAAGGATTAGACCTAGCTGGGGTAAGTTTACAGGAGGGAAATTTGTTTAATGCTAGTCTTCGTTATAGCAAATTTTTTAGTGCTGGAGAAGATGGAATTTATGATACCTATGATGATAGCTTTGGAGATTTTACTAGGGCAAATTTACAACAAGTAGATTTTACTGGCACAATTTTAGTTAAAGCAGTAATGCTGGGGAGTAATTTAAGTTGGTCGGCAATTAACAAGGCGGATTTTAGTAGCAGTAATCTGGCTGTTGCTAATCTCAGTGGAGCACAGATCATTAGTTCTAAATTTATCCAAGTGAATCTAGAAAAAGCTAGTTTAACTGGAGTTAATCTGGGAGATTCCCAATTTATGAAAGCTAATTTTCATCAAGCCAATTTTGGTAAAGCTAGGGCAGTAAATACAGATTTTAGTTCGGCCAGGCTGACCAAGACCAACTGGCAAGCAGCAGATGCTTCTCAAGCTAATTTTCAAGAGGCCAATCTCCAAGGCTCTGATCTAAGTAATGGGAGATTTGTAGGGGCAAAGTTTGCTAATGCTAATCTCCAAAATGTAAATTTCCAGTTTGCTGATCTCCGATTTGCCGATTTCCGGGGAGCAAACTTAGCAGGAGCAAATTTAGCTGGAGTGGTGTTTTTCACTGCTCCCGATAGTAGCCCCGATCAATTTATTCGGGCAATTATTCCTAAAGAAACTTCGGCGATCGTCAAACAAGTAGATTTTAGTCAAGTTAAAAATCTTGATTCTAAGCAGCTACAATATATCTGTACTCAAGGAGGTATTCATCCCCGATGTCCATAGATCACCTTGTTAGAGCAATAGGGCTTATCATACTAGAGTCGCTCACAGGGATTGCTTAGGGAATTAATCCACTGAGAATAAGTTTCAGTTTGACGAATCTCAATCATGCCTTACAGCAGTTTTGGCTCAATTACAGCAACTTATGTTCAGATAAGTGGCCAGAAAAACCCTCTAAATCTCCTTTAAAAAGGGAGACTTGAAGATCAGGATCGTGGCTTACTAGATTGCAATCTGCTGTAAAACTAGAAAGAACCCCCTGAATCCCCCTACCCTTCCGGGAAGGCGAAGCCAACAAAGGGAGACTTTAAGATAGAAATTGTAGCTTACTAACTTGCAATCTGCTGTAAGTTGCTTCCCATAGGATTGGGAGTTGAAATAATTTTGTAAGAATCTAAGGATTAGTTCTTGAACTGCCAGCATGAATAACTTCTTGGTTACTTAATACTACTACTCCACTCAGAGGATTTTGATTACTAGAATGGAGGTTTTCTGCATCTTGATCAATAGTTGATTCCCCACTACTTATGGTTCGATTCAATTCACTTTCACTTGAAAGGGTAGTTGCCGGGTTGGTAGTTCTGATGGTGAGAACTTGCGGCGGAGTGGCATCGGGGGGATAGATAAAATCTACTGTCACTAGACGACGATCGCCGGGAGGCATTCTTAGGGTAACTAATGGCTCTCCCTGCTGCCCCCGACGCTGGATAATATGGACTGATATGGTACGGGGCAACCCGAAGTCATCTTGGTAGGCAATTTGCACTGTTCCCCGGAAAACATCAATAGTGTCATTAGGGGGCGGATCCAAAAATTGTAAGCCTTGACTATTATCATCACGTTTTAGGGGGGTTTGCAGAGCGATCGATACAGCCTGCATTTGTCCTGTTCCATTGTAGAGAGGCAGAGTCAAACTATATTGAATCCCGTAGTTCCCATTAGCACGGTAGGCAGTATCAGGATAGCGAGCTACGATCGGGGCGCTTTGATCCTGACCCGTACCAAAAGTACCCCGATTTAGAGTATTAATTGCGTAGGAAATAGCCCCCCCTTGTTCAGGAATGCTCAACTCTTGTCTAGAAGGACTATCCACCAGTTGTCCCTGCCAAAGATTCCCCAAGGCCACCCCAGATACTCGCCCGTAGGTTACCGTCCCCCCTGATTGATTTGGAGGAGTTGGGGCTTTATCTCTAGGAGCAGCAAGACTGCCATTCCGGATCAGGTCTTCCCATTCAGAGATGATCGGCGATCGATACACAGGACGTGGGGGTGGCGTAGGAAGAGGAGTTGGGCTAGGATTTAGCCTAGGAAGATTATTGCCGGGGCTTGCCACAGGGAGAGGTGGCTCAGGCGGCGGTTCAGGGGGTGGTGGCACAATGGGAGCAAGCATAGAGAGACTTGCCGCATAGACGGGGCCATTACTCCGCAAACGTATCAGGCTAGAAATAGTAATGCCAATTAAAACTGGCTCATTCATCAACATCCGGCTTTCCCCCGGAAAAAGAATAATCTGATTGGGGAATCTTGGTTGATGGATACCCCGAAGAATATCTGTCGACAATCTAGAGCCGGGCCCTGAATAGAAGTTTCCAGAAAAATTATCTAAATAGTCCGGCAGTTGGATAAAAGGAGCATCAGTATTAGTGGAATACACTGCCTGCATGACATCTACAATTACTATCCTAGTACCGGGATTGTACAGTAGCACCCCTAAGTAGAGGGGGCGAGCAAAATTTTGGTTAGCAGTCCGGGCAATATGGTGAGCAAAAACATCAAAGCGTCCTTCTAGGGTTAAGTTCAAGTGGGCTTGGGGCGATCGCTTTCCCACGGGCGGAAAAGTAGATAAGAGAATCCCATCCCCAAAAACTACCTCTGGACTATTACTATTCAGCACTGGCACTTGATTAAGTTGCCCCGGTAAAGGACGAACTTCGTGGCGTTGCGTGACTGCCCTAGGAGTTAGGGGTGATAAAGGAGTTAGGGGCGGAAGAGGATTTAATGGTACAGAGGTTTGCGAGGAAAACGGGGGTGGAGATATTGTAGGAGATTGGGCTGAAGTGGGAGTGGCGGTTGTAATGGCTCTTTGGAGAGAGGGTGGTGTAAAAATTGGTCTAGAAGTTGACAAAGGTATTTGTATAACCGCTGGTGAAGAGGGGGATGTAGAAGTTGTAACTGGATAATTTATGGGGGGATTTATCGGAAAATCTTCTAGATTGGACAAAGAAGTGGTATCGGCGGAGATATTCCCTAAAGTTATGGGGGGAGAAGGGTTATTTGTGGCGGGATTCTCTGAAGAACTCAACTGAGCAATCTGAGGAATAGTAACAAAATTGTTTCCAGAAATAGAAATAGAGTCATCTATAGCGACAGATGAGACTACTGGAATTGGTTCAGAAGGAGCTTGAATGGGGATGGAATTTAGAAAAAGAGGTAACATCAACAATTAAAAAAAATTTCAGGTGTGGGCTGTTTAGCTTCTGTAAAATAATACATTTTTTCTGGCAAAATGCAACTCTTCCGGATCAAGACGGGGATCAAGGCTCCTCAGGCGAGTATAGCTTACTGAGACGATGATCGGAGTCGATCGAGATTACTAAGTCTACTGGAGTTGGTACTTTAGTCAAGGTAGAGATAAATAATTCCGGAGGTAATGCTTGCCAAAAATACTTTACAAAGCTAGTAATTTCTGCTGGGGTCATGCCCTTTTTTAGATCATCTTTCCTTTTATCTTTATTTAGAATAATCATTTCTTGTTCTGCTTGGAGTCGCCATTGAAGACAGAAGCGATAATCTTCTGGATAAAGGAGAATCAATTTATCTAGCTTTTCCCAGAGGGGTAAATAGTCATGGAGTTGTTGATTAATGTAGGCAGTAAAATCTCCCCAATTCTCAAGTTGAACTCTAGGCAAAACTCCGACAAACCAGCCTTCAAATAGTAAGATATCTGGTATTTCTACTAATTCGGGAGTGGTACGATCGCCCATGCCATCCCAGAGAGATTTATCAAACCGAGGCAGGGCAATTATTGGGGGGGGATTATTAAGATAGTTAGGGAGCTTAGTCGAAGTGCGAATTTGCTCTAGGATATTTATACCCAACTGAATATCATGGGTTCCCGGTGGCCCCCGCCAGCGTAATCTGGGTTCTTTTATCTGGAGTTCTTGCCTCTCACTATAGGTTTTATACAAATCATCAAGGGACAAACTAATAGTGACATAACCTGCTATTTCTAATAGCTTCTGGAGCAGTCGACAAAGAGTTGTTTTTCCAGTGCCTTGACCCCCGACAATTCCTTGAATTAAAGGGCGATCGATCTCCTGTTTCCATCTAATTATCTGGTCAACCAAAGGCAGATAAATGTCCTGAGCCTGATCTATTTTTCCCTGACTGTGTAAATAGTCTAAAATTTGCTCTAGTTTAGATTCTAGTCTTGGGAACATATTAATAGTAATTTGTGTTCAGATGAGTGGAAAGAAAACCCTCTAAATCTCCCTTCTAAAGGGAGACTTGAAGATCAAGATTGTAGCTTAGTAGATTGCAATCTGTTGTAATATTTTCCTCAGCCCCCCACTTACGATGGCTGGGATTTTATGGTAGCTGAATAGAGTTTAAAGCTATGTTTTATTTAAACATCTATTACAGCGGTTGTCAGTTATATGAAGACAGGCTTTTCCTTTAGAACAATGGTTAAGCTTATTTCCTGTCATCCACAAACTAGAAAAGTGCTTTAGTTATTAATCTTGCCTAGTAGATTGCAAATTATGACGCAATTCCTCAGGGTTTGTTGTGGGGATTTCTTTAATATTGATAGGTTCCCTAACTGCTTCCTTAGAGACATTTGAAACCGAATCTGAATTATTTTTATCAATCTGAGAAACGGCGGGCGATCGTTGCCAAGTTCCCCAAGCTGCCCTCAGTCCGGTGACTAAACTACGGGTACTAGTTTGCACCTTCTGCGCTTGAGCTTTTGCCACTAAAATACTTTGATCTACTTGTTTGATAACCTCGGTCGCACTTTGAACTCCGCCGCCCACCTCTGCTGTTAGATCCGTAATTTCTAACCCCGTTAGGCGAATAGCTTCTAAGGTTGGCGGTAGTTCTTGATTAAGGGTATCAAAAAGTTTTTCTGCGCTTCTTGCTGCCTTTGCTAATTCCCAAAAAGCTGGCAAAGCCGTGACTAAAATTACTGTTAGACTGAATGCTACCAACAGCAGAGAAAGAGCTAACCAAAATAGGGGATCAGTAATCAAGGAACTCTCAAGGATTTCTAGTTGTTAATGCTTTGGTAAAAATACCCCCGCATGGCAGGGATATTCTTGCCATTATCTAATCATCATCTAATTATTATGCTTATTTTGCTCCACCGACGATGGACGCATATTAATGGGGGAGGCGGGGTATTGGGGTTCTAGTTGACTAGCTTCAATTCCGGCGGAGATCGCCTCTCTTAATCTATCGAGGGTGTCATCCCAGTTCCGTAGGGCAGTCTCGGAAAAGCGATCGGCTTGGAGTTGGACAGTAGTACTTAAATCCTCGGCTAGTTCTGGCAGAGCATCAGCAGATTTTTTGAGAATTTGTCGAGTTTCTTTGCCAGTCCGGGGAGCAACTAACAAGCCAGTAATAGTGCCGATCGCACTCCCTAGTAATATTCCTGTAATAAATGAACCCGTTTTTGCCATAACTACTCCTCACACTTCAAATATCCATCATGGGATGCCCCTAATCTTAGCTCAAATTTACCCCCTCAATCCTTCTTGTAATATTTCACCTCTTATTCTCTCTCTCTAGGAGTTAGGGTGAGGGATTCTGGATATTTACTTCCCCCATAGATGCTGTAAAAATTTCATAGATCGCCTGATTAGTGGCAAAGTGTACCTGCCAATAGTGGTCATTATGACAGCAAGAACGGATGGTTAATATGGTGCTATTGGAGTTAAATTCAAGAATTTCTACTACCGGGGCGGGGTCTAGGAGGACATGGGGAATTTGGGGAAGTTTCTCTTTCAGAAGGGCGATCGCTGGTCTGGGATCCACCCCGGAGTTGAGTTGGGCATTAATATCTACCCGGCGGTAAGCATTGATAGAATAGTTATGAATATTTTCCCCTAGGAGTTTGTTATTGCTCACGATCGCTACTACATGATCAGGAGTGCTTAAGGTGGTGGCAAATAACCCAATTTCTTGGACAGTGCCAGTGACTCCGGCTGCGGCAATAAAATTCCCTACTTGAAAAGGACGAAAAATAATCAAAAAGACTCCCGCCGCAAAATTAGATAACATTCCGCCCCAAGCTGCCCCGATCGCAATCCCGGCTGCCGCCAATAGAGCGGCAAAAGTGGTAGTGGGGATGCCAAAGAAACCCAACAGGGCAACTACTAAGATAATCCGCAGGGTAATGCCCACAAAGGCAGTAAGGTAATTAATCATAGTGGCATCAATATTGCCCTGCAACACCGATGTTGCCTTTCCCCTAAAGCTCCGCCGGATTAAGGCCTCGACAAAACTAATTAGCTTTTGGCTCACAATCCACAGGACAATTCCCCCTAGTAACTTAAAGCCAAACTGGGTCAACAGACTAATAATTAATTCACCGATTTTATTAAAATCCATAGCTAAAATAAGTTAAATATGCGAGGAGTATTAGGAATGACTATGCAAAATAAGCTGCCGATTCCCGAACATTTTGATCCTACCAAAGTTGGTGAGGTATGGCGAGTTCCTTACCAATTGAGAGCTTCCGAGGCACGATTATGGGCAAAACATCAGCACTTATCCCCGGCGGTACAGGATCAAACCCGGATTTGTTTATTAATTATTGATGCTCAAAATACCTTTTGTATTCCCGAATTTGAACTATTTGTCGGCGGGAGATCGGGATTAGGGGCCGTGGGAGATAACCAAAGATTGTGTGAATTTATCTATCGTAACTTGGGAGCAATTACCTCGATCGCCCCCACGATGGATACCCACACTGCCATGCAAATTTTCCACCCTATTTTCTGGATTAATAGTGCTGGGGAACACCCGACTCCGGCTGCCACCATGATTACCTTTGATGAGGTGACTCAAGGTCTCTGGCAGGTAAACCCAGAAGTGGCTCATAGTGTGATGGGGGGAGATTATGAAGCATTACAAAAGTATGCCCTCCACTACGTCAAACAATTAACTGCGGCGGGAAAATATCCCCTGACTATTTGGCCTTATCATTCCATGCTGGGGGGCATTGGCCATGCCTTGGTGTCGGCCGTGGAAGAGGCGGTATTTTTCCATAATATTGCCAGGAATAGTCAAACTATATTTGAAATTAAAGGCAGCAATCCCCTGACAGA
>JANMHD010000500.1:0-3342 GCA_031374985.1 Coleofasciculaceae cyanobacterium OTE_70_metabat_329
GGCAAAGAAGACAAAAGGTAGCTCTTGGAAGATGGTATAAAATAGGCTATCGGTTTTCATGATTAAATTTAACTCTATCTAACCTTGCTCTACTGTGCTGCCTGCTTTGATATCTATAAGTTCTGGTAAGACATAGCGATCGATAATCCCGCCCCCTAAAACTAGATCCCCTTGATAAAATACGGCGGCTTGTCCCGGAGTGATGCCAAATTGTGGCTCGGAGAAAATGAGCTTGGCTTTATCACCCTCTAGAGGCACGATCGACACAGGAACCGCCTCCGAACGATAACGAACTTGGACTTCTGCTTGTAAAGGAATAGTTGGGGGATCGATCGATAACCAGTTGAGATGAGAAACCGTACATTCTGCCTGATCTCCTGAGGTGCGATCGCCCACCACAACTTTATTACCTACAACATCCAAGGCAATAACGTACAAAGGCTCAGGGGCAGCAATACCTAAACCTTTACGCTGCCCGATCGTATAGTGGTGGACTCCTTGATGTTGACCGAGTACTTTCCCGGTGCGATCGACAATATCCCCTGTTTTGGTAGAAATATATTTATCCAAAAATGTCTGCATAGAGCCATGAGCTTCTACTAAACATAGATCCTGACTCTCTGGCTTATCAGCAGTTTGCAAACCAAATTCCGCCGCTATTCTTCTAGTTTCTGTCTTAGGAATTTCTCCCAAGGGAAACATCGTTGCAGCCAAAATTTCTGGACTTAGATCGTAGAGAAAATAGGATTGATCCTTAGACAAATCCAGCGCTCGTCGGAGTTGATACCTTCCGGTGGCTGGGTCTTGGGTAATTCTGGCATAATGTCCCGTGGCAATTTTATCTATCCCCAATTCTGTCTGAGCATAGGCCAGCATCGGCGCAAACTTGACCATTTTATTGCAATTAGAACAAGGCAGAGGAGTAATCCCGTTTGCATAGCCTGCCACTAGGTAATCCACAATATTTTTCTGGAAAAGCTCTCGGCTATCCACAATATGATGAGGAACCCCAAGCTGTTCACAAAGTTGGGCAGCATCTACCATGCCTTCCGAGCAGCATTGCCCCTTGCCTTTCATCAGCCATAGAGTTACTCCCACCACTTCATAACCTTGATCATGGAGAACAGCCGCAGCAGTGGAACTATCTACTCCACCAGAAAGCCCAACAACAACCTTGTACATAGCCTATCAATAAATATCTCTTGAATATTTGCATTAATCCTAGATTTTTAACTCTCGGATCAATACTAGGCTAACACTCTCTCTAGCTAACCTACCAATACTCAATCACAAATTTAGAGCTTTTTCTGACAGTGTTATAAAGAAATAAAAATTTCCCTCACAGCGCGGGGGAAATTCTTCTCAAAAATTGATAATTTTCTAATTTTGCTTTAACTACTTAGAAAAGACCTAAATAAGTCCGAACTCCGCTAACAGCAGCAGGAGTAGCTCCAGCGATCGCAGCCCCAGAAGTCAGGTAGGAACTAACTAAAGGAGCCGCTGTTTTCCAAGCACTCTTATCAGCAGTAGTAGCAGTAGCTGACCAAGTAGATACACTAGCAGGAGTTAGACCACCCTTATAAAATTCATTCACTAAGCGCTGAGAAATACGTCCAAGGTTAGGGTTGCCATTTCTAACTCTGGCAGCCCAGCGGTTAAGAAAAGTAGTAGAAACAGTTCCCCCAGTAGTAGCTGCCATGTCAGCATCGCTTAATTCGACAAAAAGAGTGCTTGTTTCAGAAAAGTTGTTAGTAGTCATGAGGTTATTGGCAAGTCTTTTGGATACATTTTTTAATTTATTTCAAAGATAGGCTTAATATTTAATCCAAATCCTTGATATTCAAATAAACAATAACATGAATTTTCTTAATTTTTTTACTCTAGCAATAATTACTTTTAGGAAATTTCAAGGAAGTTTTAAAGGGACAGTAAATTGTTTTTGGAAAAGGCTTTTTGGGAAACATAGCATATAAAATTTTGTGCTTCATTTTATGCTTTTACAATAAAGACAAATATTAACCAAATGTTATTGTTTTCTTAAAGAAGTATTGATATTGCTTAGGGAATCTTATTCCTAGATATTAATTAGTAATTGTATGATTAGAAAATATTGAGTCCCCTATCCGGCAAAAAAATTATGACTATAGCAACTATTGCTCAAAAATCTCTGGCAGAATTAAGATCAACTATGCCTACAATTAGTGGCTGGGAAGCGGAAATTACAGCGATCGTCAACCATAATGACCCCATTTATCTACCAACTACTAACTTACACCTAGAGCAAATTACCTCTGGGTTTGCCTGCGCTCTGCATATGCACCAACCCACAATTCCTGCCGGATTAAATGGGGCATTAATTAGCCATTTGCAGTATATGTTTGAACATCAAGGGGAAGGAGATAACCATAATGCTGGGGTTTTTGCGTGGTGCTATGAACGGATGGGAGAATTTATCCCAGAATTAGTAGCCCAAGGAGATAATCCCCGGATTATGTTGGATTATTCAGGAAACCTCCTCTGGGGTTTGGTACAGATGGGCCGGGAAGATATTATTAATAAGCTAAAAAATATTACCTGCAACCCTCAATATCAACCTTACGTAGAATGGCTAGGAACTATGTGGAGCCATGCAGTTGTTCCCTCTACCCCTATTCCTGATATCAAACTTCAGATCCAAGCTTGGCAGCATCACTTTGCTTCAATATTCGGTTTTGAGGCCCTAAAGCGGGTCAAGGGTTTTTCACCGCCGGAAATGCACTTACCCAATCATCCTGATACTTTGTATGAATACATCAAAGCCTTAAAAGAATGTGGCTATCGCTGGTTAATGGTGCAGGAACATACGGTGGAGCGGATTGATGGCTCTAGTCTGCGCCACGATGATAAATATATTCCTAATCGTTTAGTTGCTCGTAATTCTCAGGGAGAAACTATTAGTATCACTGCTTTAATTAAAACCCAAGGCTCAGATACTAAATTAGTAGCTCAGATGCAGCCCTATCATGAGGCAAAAGGCAGAGGACGGCAGCAAGTGGGGAATATTTCTATTCCGTCTTTAGTTACCCAAATTGCCGATGGAGAGAATGGCGGAGTGATGATGAATGAATTCCCTAGAGGTTTTCAACCCTTATGGTCAGAACTGCGGGAGCATGGCAAAAGCGTTAGAGGTGTTGTAGGATTGCACGGAACTGAATATTTAGAACTAATTGAAGCAGCAGGGGCTAATCCTGAAGACTATCCGGTGTGTCAAGGGGTGAATCAACATAAGATTTGGCAACGGGTTGATCCTCATCAGGTAACTACTGAGGCAGTAGAGGAAGCGATCGCTGATCTCAAGCAAAC
>JANMHD010000554.1:0-2765 GCA_031374985.1 Coleofasciculaceae cyanobacterium OTE_70_metabat_329
TATTTTCAATACGTTCTTTGAGCTTTACTTCTTCATCTATTATTTGCTTCCATTTATTTTGCTGAATTTCTTTAGATTGATCCCAATTATTTCTGACAAAACTTGGAACTCGGCTACTTAAATCTTGAAAAATTTCTTGTATCTCAATTTCGAGTCTTTTCATTCCATCCTGACCCACTTTTCTCAACTTAGATGTTAATTCCTGCTTCTTTTGAGCTAACAATTTACTGCTCTCTTGACAAGTGTTAATTTCTTGCTGAATAGTCTTAATTCTCGGAGTTAGCAAAACTCCTGTTTCACCCAATAAAGTCTGAGAAACAAGTAACCCTCCATAGTTTTCAACGGCATTGCTACTCCAGTCTAGAAAATCTTGCATTCGACTTGCTTTGTATAACTGCTGACACAATTCTGGATCAGTTCTCTGTCTAGACAGTTGTGCAGCCAACAACATCACTGGAATTATAGTGATTGAATCATTTTGATAACGTTGTCGCACATAGCGAAAAATCCGTTCTTTACTGTCAATAATGTCTTTTCCTGTCAGCATTTCATCAGCTTTTTTAAAGAACCGCTTCAAAAGTACCTCATTCTCTAAGTTATATTGAACATTGAGCAAAATTACTAAGGGTTTTGTTTGTTGCTTCAGTTTGCTCAAAAATTCAAATTCGGCAAGCTGAACACTATCATTTGTCGTGACATAGCAAATTAAATCTGCTTCCGCCACTGCCTTAAGCGCTTCCGCTTCATCTGCTTCCCCGCCCACCGCAGCAATACCGGGCGTATCGATTAATCGAATGCCATTCTCTAGATCATAAGACTTGTTTTCACGGGTAGTGCGCTGCCCTCCTGTACCGATACCTTCATAACCATGACCGAGCAACGTTGCAAATAAGGTACTTTTACCTGCCTTTGTCCGCCCCATCATCACAAGCGTAAAATGTCCCACTGTCCGCTTTTTCGCTTGGAGGGTTTCTCTCAACTGCTGAATATCGGTTGCCTTTTCCTCGGTCAAGCGTTTGTAGATGTCCGCAAGAGGATTAGATTTTGTATCTTGCTGATTTTTCCCAACTCGTTTCGATATACTCGCCATTTCCATCTGACTCAGACGGCTCTCGAGCGATTCCTTTAGCTCTCGTAAAGCATCCTCTACTGGTCGGAGTTCCTGCTCTACAAGGCTATAATCCTCTTGAGCAATCTGGGTTGTAGCAGCGATCGCCTTGGCATACCGAGGATTGTTGAGGAGTGATTTTGACCAATTAGACTGGTGATTCATACTCAAGATAGTAAAAGTTGGAACGGAAGTAATTACTTAGTCTTTTTAATATATCACTTAGCTTAACCTAGAATATATATGAAGTATAAAAGTCAGCTATTCTCATATCAAAATATTTATATGAAAGATACAACTTTTGGGGCTTCTAGTTACTAATTTGCTGAAGGACAGGGTACGGATTCTAGGTAGTAAAACTGCCAAAAATCAAACATTTGAATGATAGCTATTCCCATAATGAGTATTACTAGTCTTCTAAGCTAAAATATACCCAACTAAATACCTATTAATTGCTGATGAATAGAACTTTGATTCCAGTCATTCTCGCCGGAGGGAAAGGAGAGCGCTTTTGGCCTCTCAGTCGGCTCGATCGCCCCAAGCAGTTTCTTTGTCTAGATGGTAGTGGAAAAAGTTTATTGCAAGCCACCGCCGATCGCCTCCTTGATATTGCTGGGGGTTGGGAAAATCTTTGGGTAGTTACAGCCGGAGATTTAGCAGCAGGAGTACGGGAACAATTGCCCCAGTTGCCTCCAGAGAATTTATTAGTAGAACCCATGGGACGGGATACAGCCCCGGCGATCGCTTGGACTACCTTAGAAATTGCCAAGCGCTATGGGCAGGAAGCAATGGTAGGCTTTTTTCCGGCAGATCACTGGATTGGAGATCAGACAGCCTACCAAAATACCCTAGAGGCAGCTTTGGCCATGGCAACCGAGAAGCAAGCGATCGCTACCCTCGGCATCACTCCCAGCTATCCCTCCACCGGCTACGGCTATATTGAGCAAGGGGAAACCTTAGGAGATTACGGAAATCTTACTGCCTATAAGGTAGCTCGGTTTACAGAAAAGCCCGATCGCCAGACGGCGGCAGAATTTATTGCTACAGGCAGATTTAGCTGGAATAGTGGGATGTTTATTTTTCCGGCAGGAGTAGTATTAGATGAACTCGCTATCCATGCCCCGGAGATTCTAAAACCCCTCAAGGAACAGGGGATTAGCTCCTATCCTCACTTACCGAAGAAAAGTATTGATTATGCCCTCATGGAAAAAACTAATCTTGCCTACGTCTTCCCCGCTGATTTTGGTTGGGATGATCTGGGAGATTGGAATGCGATCGCTCGCCTCTTGCAAGGAGAAGCAGCCAACCTAGAAATTGCTCAACATATTGGTTTAGATACCAGTGGGGGGATTTTTTATAGTAGTGATGGCCAAGAAGTAATTGCTACCATTGGCTTAGAAGATATTGTTGTAGTCCGGGATGGGAATGTAACTTTAGTTGTCAAAAAAGATCGCACCCAAGAAATTAAACAACTCCTAGAAAAGGTGCGATCGCATCCCCAAGCAGACCAACTTTTATAGACTAGTAGCTAAGGTCTTAAACTCCTCAATCTTAGGTTCATCGCCCTTGGCAATTATTCGTCCCTCATTTTCAAAACCATCAATCTCATTAAAATTGAGATAGCGATACAGTTCTGAAGCTAGGGGATCAATTTTAT
>JANMHD010000591.1:0-11743 GCA_031374985.1 Coleofasciculaceae cyanobacterium OTE_70_metabat_329
CTTTGCTCTCTCAGGAAGAACCATTCCCTTAAAAATATAAGTTGTCATTGTTCAGATACCTGTTATTTAATTAGATGAGGCTTTTCTGTAAGATGATTTATGATATAAAATTTTTCATAGAGTAATCTTTGAATTGCGCTATTTTCTAGACAGCTTAACGTAAGGGTCTAATCTGACTTTGATCAATCCAACCCCCACCACAGGCTGTTGTACTATACCAAGTGCCTCTAGGTTCACCAACAACTCTAATTATTTGCATATTTTCAATAACGCATTTTACTGAACCATTGGGGGTCGATCGTATATTAGACGGCGGATCATATACTAGTAAATCCCGAGCATCTTCAAGCTGATTATTAATACGTCTAATACCACAAGCTAGGAATAATAGATTACGTGTTGCTTGAGATTGAGGACGATATCTAATCCGGGGCTGAGATCGATCACTATTAACAGTCCAATATCCTTGACTGCAATCAATATCTGCTTCTATCCTTTCATCGCCAAGATAATAAGTTGCATTTGTTCCTGTGCCAACTCCTCGTGGCACTCTAGGTACTGAGTCGGTATCGAGAGTAACTGTTTGTCCTGTAGAGGCAGTGCCGAGGACTAGCATTTCAGCTTGGGCTGGCTGACCAAAAAAGGGAGTAAAGAGAGCGATCGCTAAACCTAATAATCTAGATTTGTTCATAAGTTCTCCTTGAATAATATTTTATACATTCTAGAAGATTATGTACATATTAACCTAGATATTTAGGAATATAGAATATCTCTAAACTCCCTCAAGAAGGAAGAAATTAAGTATATACCAGATACTTAACATGACTTTTAATTAATCTAAAAGTGCAGGAGCTTCCGTAACTGCAACAGTCTTATCAAGAGATGGAATAGTACTAGCCAAGGAGGATTTGAGCATGGCAGTTTTGATTACTGCTTGATCTGCCATGTTGAATAGAGGATTAGACAAAATCCCGGCGATCGAAGTCGCAATCACTGCCACTACTAAACCTACTTGCAGAGGACGCATTCCCGGCAGAGTCCAAGTAATTGGAGGATAGTTTTTCACCGCATCAGACATTTCTTGGGGTTCCTTCACCACCATCATCTTCACCACTCGGATGTAGTAGTAGATAGAAATTACACTGGTAATCAGACCAATTAACACTAGAGTGTACAAACCCGCTTGCCAACCAGCCCAGAAGAGATAAATCTTCCCAAAGAATCCAGCCAAGGGCGGAATCCCACCTAGAGATAGTAAGCACAGGCTTAACCCAAGAGTTAAAAGCGGGTCTTTTTGGTACAACCCAGCGTAGTCGCTGATTTTATCTGTGCCAGTTCTGATACTAAAGAGAATAATGCAGGTAAAACCGCCAAGGTTCATGAACAAGTAAATCAGCAGGTAGAACAGCATACTAGCGTAGCCCGCCTCTGTGCCAGTGATTAAACCAATCATCACAAACCCAGCTTGAGCGATCGAAGAATAGGCCAAGAGCCGCTTCATACTAGTCTGGGTCAACGCCACCACATTCCCCAATACCATACTGAGAATTGCGAGGGTAGTAAAAACCAAATGCCACTGGGTTGTCACACTGGGGAAAGCAGTCACCAACAATCGAATAGCTAGGGCAAAACCTGCTGCCTTGGAACCTACGGAAAGGAAGGCCACTACTGGAGTAGGGGAACCCTCATAGACATCAGGAGTCCATTGATGGAAAGGCACGGCAGAAATCTTAAAGGCTATACCAGCAATGATAAATACCAGAGAAACCAATAGGCCCAGATCAGCACCATCGCTATTAGCAGCAATCCCTACCGCAATCTCGCCGAGATTAGTTTTCCCGCCGGATAATCCATAGAGCAAAGATAAACCATAGAGGAAAATTGCCGAACTAGAGGCTCCAATTAATAGATACTTTAATGCTGCCTCGTTAGAACGGGAATCCCGTTTCATGTAGCCAGTCAGGAGATAGGAAGAAATACTCAAAGTTTCTAGGGAGATGAAAATAGTTACCAACTCATCTGCCCCAGAAAGAAACATACCGCCGATCGTGGCAGTGAGGAGGATAGCAATAAATTCTACTAAAGAAGACCCCGTTTGCTCCACATAGCGAATAGACATCAAAATTGTTGTGACGGTGGAGAGGACAATAATTGCCCGAAAAGCTACACTCAGGGCATCACTATTAAAGGCTCCCAAGAAACCGATCGGATTCGTGATGTCCCATTCAGCATAGAGAACAACTAGGGCAGAAAGTAAGCCCCCGATCGCCACGTAGGGAATCCCCCGGGTCGCTGATCGTCCAGAAATCAAATCAATACACAAAATTAAGAGCAGGGTAATGATCACAATGCCCTCTGGCAAGATCGTTCCCGTATTTAGCTGGGCAACAAGAGTAGCGAAGTCCATAAGATTTATAGCTATTGCCTATAGAAAAGTGGTCATAATAAACTTTGTCAATTTTATCTTTATGTTGCCACTTTTGCTGCCCAAACCCCTATAACTGTCTTCTATAGTTAGACTTAGGTTTGTTCTAGGTTCAGACTGTCCTTGGGAGCAAAGAATTTTTGGGTTGCTTGCTGAATTAAACCTTGAAGAATGGGTAATTGATTTTGTTGATAGACTTTTTGGATGATTGCTTGGAGTCGGCCAACATTAAATTGGGTAATTTCTTGATCTAGTTGCTCAGAGTTTTCTTGGAAGTAGGCAATCAAACCCAAGCCCGAAACCCTTGTTAGGTAGGCAGCACTGGCTCCTTGAATCACCCCCCCAGCTACATAGGTTAAGGCATTACTTTTGAGTAGATGGCCGATCGTCTGAGTCGAAAACTCTACCACTCCTAATTTGATTAATAGTTCTGCCAATACTGCCACGGCATTTTCTGCCTGAGCAAGGGAAATTTTCTGTTGATAAATTTGTCCCAGATCCATAATTAATTGGGCATTTATTGCCCCAGTAGCAAGAAGATCCAACATTGGTACAGGATTAGCAAAGGCAGTGGCGGCAGCGATCCATTGATATTGTTCAATAATCGGTTGACTACGATCGTATCTCCCCTGATAAAGTTTGAACCTAACCCGCTGTTGCAAAAATTGAACTTGTCGTAAAGTTGTGGCTAAAACTAATTGAGGCCTCTCTTGATTAATAGTTTCCTGTAATTTCTGAGTTAAGGATGCTAAATCTGGCTCTGGGGATTCTAGCCACGATTGCGCCTCTCCCACTACCTGCTGTTGCACAACTTTGATCGATCGGGGAGCAGTACTAATACCCAGAACAGTTAGGGGGGGCAATAACCCCGTGACTCTTTGTTTGAGTTGGGCTGATATTTTTGCTACGGCTACAGATTCGTACTGGTCTTGTTTATTAAAAACCAGGCAGGTATGTTGTTGCTGCGCTAGGGGTGAGAGGGTCTGGAATTCTGAGTCGGTTAAATCCCCATTTGTGAGAAATAATACCAAGTCATAATTGAGGCTATTTTCTAAATCTAGATTGGCAGCATCTGGGGTAAATAGAGCCGGAGTTTCCGTCAGATTTAGGGTGATATTGCTATTTAATGCAGGGATAAAGGCTGGTTGAGTATCGAGAAGATTTATTAGAGTAGTTTTCCCAACTGCCTTACCACCAGTCACCAGTAGATTAATTGTGGAGCGATCTAAACTTGGAGATAGTTGGCTGAGTTGGTTTTCTAGGTTAGGGATATCTGCAAGATCAGCAGAATTAGTAGTTTCTGTGTAGAGTTGCTGAATTAACTTCTGGGTGGTAGCGATCGCCTGCAATACTTTCTCTTGGTTCACGGGAGATTGATTAACAATAGGCATTAGCTTGGGTTGTTGGCGCTTAAACCAGCGATAGCCAGTATAGGCAACTACAACTCCCCACAAAGTCATCCCGCCTACTTCTCCTAGGGTTTGCTGCCAACTTTGCCACATCCACAGAGCTAAAGAGAGGCTAAGTCCCCCTACCAATACTGGTTTTTGCCATTTTACTGCCATTTTTCTTACCTTTCCCCAACACAATTCTTGCTATCTTCAGAATACCACTTGGAATTAGGAATCTGCGATCAATAACTTGATCGCCCATCTAAATTTCGATTAAAAGTAGTACAGCTAACCCTACACTTGTTAGGAATTACCGTGTCTAGCCTCCGGCGGCAAGCAATAGGCCGGTGAGGCTGTCAATCCTGAGATTATTTAGATTATATGGAAAGTTTTAGGTCAGAATGTCATGGTCAGGTGAAATTAGGTTATGCCCAGAGATTAGGGCGGACGGAATTGGTTGAGCAATATAGCTGCTCTCCTTTTTTGGTTCAAAAATCTTTCTACCCAACGGCGACTACTTGCCAGACAGTAATTTTGCATACGGCTGGGGGAATGGTGGGGGGCGATCGTCTCAGCCAATCTATTACTCTAGCAGAGCATACCCAAGCTCTAGTCACCACGGCAGCGGCGGGCAAAATATACCGCACTAATGGTTTGACCGCTCTTCAAAATACTCAAATTCACATCGCTCCTCAAGCCCACCTAGACTGGATGCCCCAAGAAAATATTGTATTTAATGAAGCTTCCTATGAGCAAAATCTACACATTGAATTAGAACTTGGTGGCAGCCTTGTACTGTGGGATATCACTCGGTTTGGGCGCAGTGCTAGGGGGGAAAAATTTACTACAGGAGCATGGCGATCGTATACAGAAGTGTGGCAACAGGGTAAACCTTTATGGATTGATCGACAGTATTTAACAGGAGATGAAGATATTATCGCTAGTCCTCACGGGTTAGCAAATCAGCCCGTAATTGGCACTCTAGTCTGGTTAGGGCAGCCCATCTCCAAAGAATTTATGAACTGTCTATACCAGCAACAGCCAGTTCTCGATCGCCTAGGAGGTGCCAGTCGTTTAGCCCAAGGCTTAATTTGTCGCTATCGGGGAGATTCCACAGCCCAGGCAAGAAATTGGTTTATGGAGGTGTGGAATTTATTGGGTGAAGAATATTTGGAGCGATCGAACCATGCGCCCGGAGTTTGGCGATTGGGGTAGGCGAGGGGAAGGAGGTAAAGAAGGTATAGGGAGGTAAAGAAGGTATAGGGAGTTAAGGGGAGTTAAGGGGAGTTACAAGAGGGAATAAATTAAAGGGGAGCTATGTATTAATAGAACGGACTTGTAGCCTGTGTTACACTCATACCTGTACCTTCCTTTACCTCCTTCTACTTTCTTTACCTCCTTCTACATAATGCCCAATCCCCTATCTGCGACTGTAACAGCTATTGATGATAAATTATCTCAGCGTTTCATTGATTTAGACCCTAAGGGTTATTTTGTAATTTATCTAGACCGAGAAAAACAATTGATTTGTGCTAAACATTATACGAATACGATCGACGATCGAGGTTTAGCCACAGACCCAGAAACCGGTAAACCTATCCCCGCTAAAGGTAAGGTTAGTAGGAGCCATGATGCTATATTTACCGCCAGAACTGCTAAGGAGATGTGCATAAAAATTCTAGAAGAACTAAATCCTCCTCCCCTTACTATGTTGGATCATGCCGCCTATTTAGGCCGGGAATTTGTTCGAGCAGAAATTGCATTAGTTTCTGGAACAGATTATATTCAAGATTAAGTATTTTTAGATTAAGTATGTAAGTGGCGATCGCTATGGTTCCTAAACTCCCTTGGATTCTATCTTTCACCCTAATTAATATAGGCGTAGTTAGTTTTCTTGCCGCCTGTAATAGTGTCCAAAGCTCTGTAACACCCTTGTCAATTTCTAGTGTTGTTCCTGTAGCGATTCCTTCCCCTCCTCCCCTGCCCCTGATCATTCCCCCAGCTATTCCTGATCCTGAAACTACCCAGAAAGTTCAAGACTACCTAAAACGCTTAAAACTACCCAGTATTCCCCCTCAACCCAATGGCATCTGGATACAAACAGGACAGACTCTCTTGGCCAACGAACAAGGGACAACTCCTTTGGGGGCGGCTTCCCTGACTAAGGTTGCGACATCTTTAGTTGCTCTCCAAACCCTGGGGGTAGATTATCAATACATCACAGAAATTAGTATTGCCGGAGAAGTAAAGAATGGAATTCTCAATGGTGATCTATGGCTTCAGGGAGGGGGAGACCCCTTCCTGGTATGGGAAGAAGCGATCGCGCTAGGAAATGTACTCAATCAAATTGGCATCAAAAAAATCAATGGTAATTTAATTATTAGGGATAAGTTTTATATGAACTTTGAAACTGACCCTATAAAATCCGGGGAACTATGGAGAGAGGCCATTAATGCTAATACTTGGTCTGGGGAAGCAGAAGCTGCCTATACAAATCTATCAAGTAAAGCCCCTCCGACTCCAGCTACTCCCTCAACTCTAAGTTCTGTAACGGTTCTCACCCCTTCCCCTAATACTTCTCCAAATACTTTACCACCTGCAACTCCTGCCCCAATTGCCAAGCCTCAAGTAGTTATTACAGGTAATGTTAAAACTGGTGCTACTATTCCTGCCAATGCTCAATTAATTCTGCGTCATTATTCCCCGCCCTTGACAGAGCTAGTGAAAAAGATGAATCAGTATAGTAATAATCCTATGGCAGAAATGATTGCTGATTCCGTAGGTGGTGGTAAGGTAGTTGCTAAAAAAGCGGCAGTAGCGATCGAAGTACCGGAAGCAGAAATTCAATTAGAAAATGGCTCTGGACTATCACCCAAAAATCTGATTTCTCCTAGGGCAGCAGTAGGTTTATTCTTAGCTCTAGATAAATTAATGGCAGCAAATAATTTATCGATCGCTGATACCCTCACTATTGTTGGGCAAGACTCCGGTGTGCTAGAGTCTCGCCCCCTACCCCCGAGTACTATAGCCAAGTCCGGAACGCTCAATACCGTCAGTGCTTTGGGTGGAGTATTGCCTACAGAAAAGCATGGTTTAGTTTGGTTTGCGGTGCTTAATAATGGGGATATAGATTTAGACAAAGCTCGGAGAGAGCAAGAGATATTTCTTGCTACTCTCCTTAAGGATTGGCAACCAGCAAAAATAATCCCGGCACAATTGACAGCGAGTGCTACAAGAAAAAATAAAACTAGTCGGAGTGAAGTTCTCAAAAATCTAAACTCCACGCCTCTACAATAGCCTTGTTTACTTTGAGAAAAATATGATCAACCCCAAAGGTCTGCCAAAAATATGCAATCCCTTAGCCGGGACTGTCCTCTAGATTTTCTTCTGTTTTTCCCCGATTGCCGACCCTACTTTCTAAAAGAATTGAGGTGTCAATCAAAAAACGGACATGCTTGATAGTGGCATCCATATCACCTTCTGTCATGGGACAACCATAGCGGAGGTCTGGGTCACGGGGATTTTGCCAATGGATCCATATCTTCCCTCGAATTACATTGGTATAGACAGACCAGCCCCGATACTGAGTTGGTAGTTCTTGAGGGGAACTAGTATTGGATTGATTAAGGTTTTTATCAAAATTCACTGCAATCATCATTAGGAGAACCAATTAATATCAATACACTAATCATCTAACAGAGATAAGTAGCTAACAGTGACCCTATCCAAACTCTCTCAGTGATTCTCCTTAAGAGGTTCAGGTGAAGCTAGTAAGTCAATCTACGTGACTTGCTTCACTCAATAATAGTGAGTCAGATCACACACCCTTATTTTTATGGTAGAGCAAATTTTTAAAAATGGAGCAGATCTTTTCTCTGTAGGAAAGAAAATTCTCTGTAGGAAAGAAAATAAGGATAATAAGCTGGTTCTCACATAAGATTACAAGAAAAGGCAAGGATTGAAGAACTAATTTTTTGACCCTTCCTTGTGAGAGTTATAGGATTGGACAATTCTAGTTTCTGGATCGATACCTTCAAAAGTAGGGGGTATCCAGACTCTGACGACAAGTAGAACTGCCAGTACTAGCAGAAAGCCTCCTGTAGAAAGAATATGCACCCAGGGAGTTTCTAATACACCACGGACGATTACTTCTCTGAGTACAGAAACGATCGACACTTCTACTGCCACTCCGATCGAAACTCGGTGTTCTTGAAGGTAGATAATTAATAACCGAAATAACTCAACCAAAATCAGGACAAATAAAATATCCGCAGTAATGGCATGAAAATTAAAATCTGCTGGAGATAGCAAAGACACAAACATATCTTTTAGCTGAAGCACCATCACTCCAAATAAGCCGAGACACAAAGAAATAACAATCAAATCTTGAACAAATTCTAAGGCACGGACAATGAGACTGCGATCTAACCAAGTACTGAATTGATTCGATAGTTGGTTTGAGGTTTTTTCTATTTTTTCTAATTTCATTTTTTGGTTTTGCTTTTAAAAGTTGTTCTAGAAGAAAGGAATGTATAGAAACCTAAGCTTTCTCTAGCTACTTAATTAGATTAATATAGATCTACTTCATATTTAATAAAGCTGGCCATTAGATATTGCTATAGGAGTGATTATATTTCTAGGAGTTTTGAAGATTTACCGTGAACTATCTCTTCATAGCTTCTAAGACTTTTAAGTCCTTAGATTCTGCTTACAGGGAATCTGTATGACAAACTCTGTGCCTACTCCAATCTGTGAATTATAATTCATAGTTCCATGATGTTGATCAGTGATAATTTGATAACTGATTGCCAAACCCATCCCTGTCCCCTTGCCTACAGGTTTGGTAGTAAAGAAGGGGTTAAATATCTGATTTTTGATGGCTTCAGAAATTCCATTGCCGTTGTCTGAAATGCGAATTTCTGCCCAATAATTGTTAACGATCGCCGTCTCAATAGTAATAGTGGGAGTAAATTGTTTCCCTTGTTTGATAGCGGTTTCTAGGGCATCGATCGCATTAGATAAAATATTCATAAAAACCTGATTGAGTAGTCCCGGATAGCACTCTATAGAAGAAAGAGAGCCATAGTTTCGCAAAATTTCTATCCCTACATTATTGACTGTCGGCTTGAAACGGCTGCCTAGAATTAATAAGGTACTGTCGATACCATCATGAATATTGCTCGATTTGATTCCTGCTTCGTCTAAACGAGAAAAGGTGCGTAATGCTAAAACAATCCCTTGAATTCGTTGCGCCCCTTCCTTCATGGAGGCGATAAGATTAGGTAAATCACTCACCAGAAAATCTATATCTATTGCCTTTACTTGCTCAGTAATTTCTTGGGGAGGATGGGGATAATAAACTTGGTAAATTTGTACAAGTTTTAATAGTTCTTGTACGGATTTATCAGCATGGCTCAGATTTCCAGAAATAAAACTTACGGGGTTGTTAATTTCATGGGCTACACCAGCCACCAACTGACCTAAACTCGACATCTTCTCACTTTGAATCAATTGAGCTTGAGTCATTTGCAATTCTTGTAAGGCCTTTTCAACTTCTTCCTTGGCGCCCATCAACTCAGCCGTACGAGTTTCGACCCGATGCTCTAGGGTGTTAAACGATTCTTGAAGCTGTTGTGCCATGTAATTAAAAGACTTGGTAAGTTCTTGTAATTCACGTACTGGTGACTCTATTACTGTTTGGTTCGGTTCTCTCAAGGCGATCGCCTTAGAGGCTCGATTCAATCGCAAAATAGGCTGAGTTATCCAATGACTAGTAAATATGCCAAGTCCCAGAGCAACACCTAAGGCTATTAAGCTCAATACGATCGTACTTTGGTTATTAGCATTAATTTGTGCCATGAAGTCTGATTCTGGAACAGCGATAACCACCAGCCAATCAAGACCTTTATCATCTCGAAAAGGATCAACTTGGACAAAATAACGTTTACCATCGATCGCAAACTCTAGTTGCTGGGGTGTTTGAATATTTTGGAAATCCTGAAATTGCTCTAGCAAAAATTGACTTGTTTTCTGAGTGATGATGTTGGCACTATTAATAACTTTGAGGCGCTCAACTCGTTGCTCTGGAAGTTGTACAACTTTATCTGGATAATATTGAAAGGGCTTTTCGCCGGTAGAAGTTGCAATCATTTCTCCAGACCTTTCTAGAATAAAACTTTGACCAGTTTTACCAATTTTGACTTTACTTAAAAAATCTCCGAACATTGCTAGATTTAGGCTACTTAGCCACACTCCTTGGAGTTCCCCTGTCTGGCTATAGATAGGTTGACCGGGCGCAATATACATGGTTTTGCCAGTAATGTGGGGGAATACCTTTCCCCAGAAAGCCCGCCCCTTTTCGACTGGAATAGTATAGTAAGGACGTTTACGGGGATCAAAATTAGGTTTGCCAGCGTTGATAACTTCCCGACGATCGCCATCTGAACTAGTTTTGTAGGTAGTCAAAGCGCGATTATTTTCTACTTCAGAAGTACGGATCACAATCTGCCCATCATCCTGCCGTTCTGCACCAAAAAATTCTTGATTAGCTGTCACAAAAGCTGTGAGACTAAGAGTAGGAAAAGCAGTCAGATGTTGCCATAAAAACTTCTCTATATCTCTTCCTTCCCTAAGATTAATCCGGTTTTGGTTCAGGATAGCTTCATAGCTTTTGAAGGCTTGAAAGGGACTGGTAACTAGATAAGTTAGATTTTGTTCAATGCGATCGCTAGTCTCCTGCCGCAATTGAGTAGCTACATCATTTACCGCCTTTTGACCATTTCTAAAGGAAAGATAGCCGACAATAACTACTGCTCCAACTGTTTGCACAACAAAGGGCACAATTAACAACATTTGCAAGGGGATTTTACTGAAAAGTCTAGGCAATAGGTGTGTAGGGGATTTACTCATGATATTAATCTTATTTTTTGAGGTATGAGGCATAGTCATGATTAGACTCTCCATATCAAAGTTAAAACTAGCTTTCTGCGAGATAACAACCAATGAAGCCCTACACAGCCGCTGCCCTCTAAAGTACAGAAAAAAAGAGAAATAATAGGGAAGGAATCTAGAGCAATCCTCAATAATTTCATCCCCCGACTGCGGATAAAATTATTTACTAAAAACAATTTGAGATCAACCTTTCTATATTTCCTCAGCCACCACCTTTGCTAACTTCATCGCTGCTCCCGGTAAGCCCCGGACTTGCTGGAGCCGATCGCTCATCTGTTGTAATTTTTCTGGGTGGTCTAGGTAATCAATCACTAGATCCCCCACTTGAGCAGCGGTGAGATTGCCCACTAGCTCTGGGACTATGGCTGCTTTTGCCCAGATATTGGGCCATGCAAATAATCTTCCCTGCCGTAATATGTAGCCATTAATCAAATTGGCAAAGATACTGCCAACTCCGGGCAATCTAACTAAAATTCCCGGTAAGCCATCCCACGATCGCATGGCATCTAGTTGTTGCATAGGAATTAACACTATCATCGGCACACCAAGGGCTGCTAGTTCCGCAGTATTTGCCCCCACAGTGGTGATACAAATCTGGCATTGAGTAAGAATCTCATGGGCGGGATATTCCCGGCGAAGTTCCACTAATAAACCCTGCTCAGTTTGCAGATAATTCTGATCATCTTGCTGGATCAGGGTAGCTGGTGAACCCTTGACCATCTTCAAGACTGGGTTTTTCTGGGGATCGGCAAATTTTGCGAGGGCAGGTAAATCTAGGGTAGGGGCAACGGGGATAATAAATTTAAGATGGGGTTTCTGGGTGTGGAGATAATCGGCAATCGCTAAAGATAGGGGCAATCCTTGGGCAAGTTTTGCTGCCTTGGAACCGGGCAATAAACCAATTATTTGCTTTTGGGGATTGTCTAAAAGTTGTTTAGGAAATTGCTCTAAAGACTGTCCTAGAGATTTTTCTAAA
>JANMHD010000627.1:0-5836 GCA_031374985.1 Coleofasciculaceae cyanobacterium OTE_70_metabat_329
CCTAGACTCTTTATTAATTGGAGCAGCAGCTAGTCTCCAACAAGTATTGCAGGAAATTACTCCCCTTTATCAAGCAAAGGTGACTAACCAGAAAATAGACTACAATTTTGCTGATTCTGGAACTTTACAACAACAAATTGAGCAGGGCGCTCCGATCGATGTGTTTATTTCTGCTGCTACTAAGCAAATAGATGCCCTACAACAGAAAAATTTATTACTTGCTGGAACCCAACGTAATTTACTCACCAACCAATTAGTTTTAGTGATACCTAAACAAGGAGTAATCGCCCTCAAGGATTTTCGAGAACTAGTAAATCCTGCCATAAATCGGATTGCGATCGGGGAACCCCGGAGTGTTCCCGCTGGGCAGTATGCCACGGAAGTATTAAAAAATTTGGGTATCCTAGAGCAAGTGAAATCTAAATTTGTTTTGGGAAATAATGTCAAAGCAGTATTAGCCGCTGTGGCGACAGGAGATGCAGATGCCGGAATTGTTTATCTCACCGATGCTAAAAGTTCACCCCAAGTAGCGATCGCCGCCTATGCCGATCCTCAACTCCACTCCCCAATTATCTACCCGATCGCCATTCTCAAAGCCACCAAATTCCCTGCTGCCACTCAACAGTACGTTAATTTTTTGCAAAGTCCTCCAGCCCGGAAAGTCTTTGAAAAGTATGGTTTTGGGCTGGCTAAGTCTTAAATTAATTTCTATGGTTATTCCCAATCTTGCTCCCCTGTGGATTTCTCTCAAAGTATCTTTGAGTGCGACTCTAATCACCACGATATTAGGAACTATTGCAGCTTATAGCATCTACAGTTATCAAGGCCGGGGGCGATCGCTCATCAATAATTTATTCCTGACACCCCTACTTTTGCCTCCTACAGTAGTTGGCTTTATCCTCCTCCTCCTCTTAGGTAAAAATAGTCTTGTGGGACAGTTCCTCGCCCAAGGAAATATCCGGGTGGTCTTCACTTGGTATGGAGCAGTAATTGCCGCCGCTATAGTCTCATTTCCCTTAGTGTATCGGGCAGCCTTGGGAGCGTTTATCCAGATCGATCGCCTCCTGCTAGATGCAGCTAGAATTGAAGGGGCAGCAGAAGCGGAAGTTTTTTGGTATATAGCTTTTCCCTTAGCAATTCCCGGGGTTTTAGGGGGAATAGTTTTGGGGTTTGCTAGAGCCTTAGGGGAGTTTGGGGCTACCTTGATGGTGGCGGGGAATATTCCGGGGCAAACCCAGACTATACCTATGACAATTTATTTTGCCCTAGAAGCAGGAGAGATGGGCGAAGGATGGTTTTGGACAATTGTAATTATGGTTACATCTTTCCTAGGGGTATGGTTACTTGATATAGCTACAAAACGCTAAAGCCCTATTACTACCCAAAGCCTTGCACTCCTACTTGATATACGCTCAATCTTTACTAACTAATATATAAATAAGTATATTTTTATGGCCAAGTTTCAAGATATCCGTAAACTAACGGATGAGGACTCAGATAAGCCTCCCAAGGTAATTTTTCTTGATGCAGTGGGGACTTTATTTGGGGTACGAAATAGTGTGGGAGCAGCCTATGCTCAAGTTGCTCAGGATTTTGGAGTGAGTCTAGAGGCAGATTCTGTAAATACAGCATTTTATCAGGCATTTAAGGCTGCCACACCCTTGGCATTTCCCCGACAGGAACCTAGCCAAATTCAACTCCTAGAGTTTCAGTGGTGGAAGGAAGTGGCTATAGAAACTTTTAAGCTAGGAGGAATCATTGAACAATTTATAGATTTTGATAGCTTTTTTCAGGCTCTATACAAATACTTTGCTACAGCGGAGCCTTGGGAAGTTTATCCTGATGTAGTTCCGGCGCTGACCTATTGGCGGAGTCAAGGAATCAAACTGGGTATTTTATCTAATTTTGATAGTCGGCTTTATGAAGTCTTAACTGCTCTAGAATTAAGTTATTTCTTTAGCTCTGTGACTATTTCTTCTGAAGCAGGTGCTGCTAAACCTGATACCCAAATCTTTATCACCGCTCTAGGAAAATATAATTGTAAGCCAACCGAGGCTTGGCATATTGGAGATAGTTTGCCACAAGATTATCAGGGAGCAACACAAGCTGGGATGCGGGCAATCTTGATTCAGCGTTAACCTATAGTACTTTGCAGTTTGGTAGGTAGGCTTGATCAGTCCCCCTTAGCTCTGGTGTAGTGGAACATTACAGCGATTTGCATTCAGACGTGCCATAAGATGATTCCCCTAAATCCCCTTAAAAAAGGGGACTTGAAGATCAATAACTTAGCTTACCAGAATTAAATTTGCTGTAACTCAGGGATTAAAGGGGGTTTTTCTGGCTGCATCTGAAGGAAAAATGCTGTAAGAAACTAATTAATATATTGGCTATAAAGAGCAGCACTTATTAAAGAGATTAATTTTCGAGAATATCGAGAATATACAGTGGTTTTAGGAACAATAAGCAGTAAATATAGAACTAATAGTTAACTAATGAATAGCTAACTAATGAATAGCTAACTAATTGACTAATAGCTGAACAAGATTACTGAAATTTCTGGAAAAATTAATAACTGATAGATTATTTTTCAAACTATAATACAAGGATTCTCGATTAAGATGAATGTTCAGGTTTGCCCTAACTGTACTTATCCTTTGCTCTGTAATATCCATCAAGGTAAATCCTATGGATATTGTTTAGCCTGTCATCAGGAAGTTGTTTGCGCTGTAGATATAGAAATTACAAATGTTAACCAAATAAAATTAGCCCTTCAAGAATCCTATCATTGGTTAAATTCTTTAATGCAAACAAGTCTAGAAGGAATTTGGGTGCTAAATCGGGTGGGAGAAACAGTTTTTGTTAATCAACGAATGATTGATATTTTGGGTTATTCTTGGGCAGAAATGCAGGGAAAACCAGCTTGGGATTTTGTAGATTTGGGGGAGCGATCGCAATTTATTCAATACACTGCCACGCTGCAAAAAAACTTGATCGACTCTAATATTATTAACCACCCAAGTCAGCAGGAAATTAGTAAGCCCTATAAAGTAAAACTACAACGCTCTGATGAAACTCTAATTTGGGTAAATATTTCTGGTTATGGTATGTATAATACTGTCACCGAGCCGAGTCAAAATGTAGTTGTCAAGCCTAGCCCAGATATCCTAGTTCCGCCCCAAGATAACCTTAAAAAGGATGACGAATACGGAGACTATCTAGGTACCCTATATATGGTGACAGATATTAATCAGCAGCAAGCAGTACTTCAGGAATGTAAACTTGCTGAAGAACAACTCCAAGAATTAAAAGATACTCTCCAGACAGTTATTCAATCTTCTCCCTTAGCAATTATTGCTCTAGACGATCAGGGCAAGGTCAAGTTGTGGAATCAGTCGGCAGAAAAAATGTTTGGCTGGGAAGAACAGGAAGTTTTAGGAACTTTTCTCCCCCAGCCTTGGGATCGGCCTAGTAGTCAGCCCCCATTGTTTCCCGATCAACTTTCCCAATTGCTGAGGGCTAGTGGGGAAAACTTTTTTGCTGATTTGGAAACTCGTTACTACCGTCATGATGGGTCAGCAATTGATATCAGCTTATCCACGGCTCCCCTCTACGATTCCCAAGGGCGGGTAGTGGGCAATATGGGGGTGGCGGCAGATATAACTTTGATCAAGCAAATGCAAGAATCTCTGTTGCAGCATGCTCAAAAGGAAAGAGTGATTACGACGATCGCTCAAAGGATCCGCCAATCTCTTAACCTTTCAGAAATTTTGGAAACAACTGTCCTAGAAGTCCAAAAAATGCTGCAAGCCGATCGAGTATTAATCTTCCATTTTTTGCATCCAGACCAAGGGAATGCAGACCAAGGAAATGTGGTGGCTCAGGCTTTGGCTAATGATACTGTACCTTCTATGCGGGGATTTATGATTAGTACTCCTTTACTAAATATAGTAAGTCATCTCGATCGCTACTATCAGGGGGAAGCCTTAGTAGTTAACGATGTGAATCAGATGGAATTTGCAGAAAACAGTCGGCAACTCCTAGAGTTTTTCCAAGTTAAATCCTTCTTAGTTGTTCCTATCCTCCAAAAGCAGCCCGAAAGCTTTGCAGAAACTAACCCGATCGAGCCATCAACAACAATCCCTATCAATAGTAATTTCAACTCTCTCTGGGGTTTACTCATGGTGCATCAATGTCAAGAACTACGCCAGTGGGATTCTTCAGAGATAAATCTCCTGAAACAACTAGCTACTCAGGTCAGCATTGCTCTTTGGCAGGGAAGGTTGTACCAACAGGCACAGCTTCAAGCAGTCCGAGAGAAAACCCTCAATCGCCTGACTAGAGCAATTCGGCGGACTTTAGATTTAAAAACTATTTTTTCTACAGCGGTCTGGGAAATTGGCAACCAGTATCGGAGCCAACGGGTCGAGATATGGCAATATTTCACCCCCCAGAAAGTATGGCGGAATGTCTCAGAATATCGTGGAGATTTGGACATGCCTGTAGGATTAGGTACAGAAATTAGTGATCAAGATAATTCTGTAAGTAACAAACTTAAACAATTAGAAATAGTTAAAAATCGGACTTTAGCCCATGCCCTTAATCAAGATAATATTGCTTGCCATGAAGCCTGTTTATTAATTCCGCTTCATTTTAATAATCAGGTATGGGGAGCTTTTGCTGTGGTTATGGATAGTTATGTATATGATTGGCAAGATGAAGAAATTGAATTTATGGTACAGATTGCGGATCAATTAGCGATCGGAATTCAGCAATCAGAACTCTATCTCCAGTTACAAGATGCTAATAAAAAACTCCAACAATTGGCTGCCACGGATGGTTTAACTCAAGTAGCAAATCGGCGATATTTTGATGAAATTTTGGATCAAGAATGGCAGCGCTTAGCAAGAGAGCAACAGCCCCTATCCTTACTATTGACTGATATTGATTGGTTCAAAAGCTATAACGACCACTACGGTCACCAAGCCGGAGATGAGTGTCTCCAACGAGTTGCCCAAGCAATTAATCAGGCTATTAATCGCCCCGCAGATCTTCTAGCTCGTTATGGTGGGGAAGAATTTGTAATTGTGCTGCCTAATACCAACATTCTAGGAGCTGTAAAAGTTGCAAAGAAAATCCGCCAAATCATTGCTAAACTTGCCATCCTCCATCCTGACTCTACTGTTAGTCCCTACATCACTGTTAGTGTGGGTTTAGCAAGTGTTATTCCCACTCATGAAACTCCGCCAAGCCTGTTAATTTCCCAAGCAGATCAGGCTCTATACCTAGCTAAAAATCAAGGACGCGATCGTTTTCTGGTCTATGATAAATCTACTTTGACAGCCAATCAAAAATATACTCTCAAGAAGAAGAATTAGTGACTGTTCATATCCAGTCCATAATGTCCAAACTCTTCTACAAAGTAGTCACCAATGATGGCATCTCGAATTCTTTGGGTAAAGCGAATTAGCTCGGTGACGTTGTGCAGAGAAATGAGGGTAAAACCGAGGACTTCCTGCGATCGCATCAAATGACTCAGATAAGCTCGACTAAAATTCTGGCAGGTATAACAGGGACAGGTGGGGTCGAGGGGGGTATAATCTCGACGGAAGGGAGAATTTTTCAGGTTCCAGCGCTCTCCTTGAACTAGGGCGGCTCCGTGTCTGCCGAGGCGAGTGGGAATGACACAATCAAACAAATCAATTCCTGAAGCGATCGCCCGTGCCATTTCTCTATAAGTACCCACGCCCATGAGGTAACGGGGCTTATGTTCTGGAAGATGGGGGGCAGTGACTTGGACAATTTCTTGGATCAGATCCCCTGATTCCCCGACACTCAC
>JANMHD010000045.1:0-3122 GCA_031374985.1 Coleofasciculaceae cyanobacterium OTE_70_metabat_329
ATAAAATCTGGATTCAAGCTAATAATACTGAAATTGATATTGCCCAAGAATTAGTAACTGCGGGAGTTCCCAAAAATGATATTGTAATTGCCTTTCAGCCACCATACCTACGTCAAGTTTCGGGATATGCAGTGGTATGATTACAGAAACTTTGCTAAACAGAAGCTATAAAATTAGAAAAGGCGAGGCTACTATCAGCCTAATTTCGATATAGAGGAGGTACAAACAACACGAAAACCTATGTTGTTATTATCATTAATAGAAATCTCTCCAAAGCGACTACTAGAGCAACAGTCTTTAGCTTCACTACGAAAAGATCCACCACGAGTTACTTTAGGCATATTTCCATAATTAGCAATATTTATTTCTACATTTACCCGCGCACTTCCATCTAGTATTCCTTCATAGTACTTATTTCGTTCATCATCCTCATCATCATCCTCATCATCTTCGCACCACTCCCAAACATTTCCATACATATCATATAGTCCCCAAAGATTGGGCTTTTTTAACCCTACTGGACTAGTTTCCCTAGTTTTAGTTCTCCAATATCCTTGTTCACGCATCGAATTTTCATAATACCAAGCATAATCGCCTAATTTGTTCTTATCATCTCCAAAATAATACTTTGTTTTAGTTCCAGCACGGCAGGCATATTCCCATTCAGCTTCACTAGGTAGGCGATAATCTTTTTTTACTATTCGAGATAGACAATAACAAAATTCTTGAGCATGATGCCAAGATACTTTTTCGACTGGTCGGTCTGCTCCCTTAAATTCCGAAGGATGACAGTTATTACCCATAATTGCTTGACGCTGGGCTTGAGTTATTGGGTATTTGCCTATGAAAAATCCTTTTTTGAAGACAACTTTATAGGGAGGATTCTCATGATGAGATCCTGCAATTGGGCGAGGATTCATCATCAATTCACCAGCAGGAATATAGACCATTTCTAAATCCACGCCACTTCCTAAGTCTTCTGTGAAGTTTTGACATTCTTCAATTTTTTGAGAATCATTATTCATAGATTTAAGGAGTTATGCTTCATTATAATTACCAATTAAGAGGATATTTATAAACTTAGGAATTTTGATTAATAAATTCACTTTTTCATTGATGTGGGCATTCTGATTACTCAGTTTAACCTAAGCTACACATTGGGATAATCTCCAATTATTGCCAAGCAGTTTCAGAATTACGGTAGGATAAGGAAATATAAAATATCAATTCAATTCGATCGCATTACTCTAGGAGTTCATTCCCGTGGCTTATCCCTATGACCCCGCCGCTATTGAGGCAAAATGGCAACAAACTTGGTTAGATACAGGTTTAGATCAAACTTCTCTTGATCTAAATAAACCTAAATTCTATGCCCTTTCCATGTTTCCCTACCCCTCTGGGAGCCTGCATATGGGTCATGTGCGGAACTATACGATTACCGATGTGATTGCCCGGTGGAAGAGAATGCAAGGATATCGCATCTTGCACCCAATGGGTTGGGATGCCTTTGGGTTGCCGGCCGAGAATGCAGCGATCGATCGTAATACCCATCCAGCAAAGTGGACTTATCAAAACATTGCCCAGATGAAGGCGCAATTACAAAAATTGGGTTTATCTCTCGATTGGAATCAGGAGCTTGCCACTTGCTCCCCAGATTATTATCGCTGGACTCAGTGGATTTTTTCCCAAATGTTCCAAGCTGGTTTGGCTTATCAAAAGGAATCTACCGTAAATTGGGATCCCATTGACCAGACAGTTTTAGCCAATGAACAGGTAGATGCTCAGGGAAAATCTTGGCGATCGGGTGCAAAAGTTGAAAAGAAACTCCTCAAGCAATGGTTCTTGAAGATTACCGACTATGCCGAGCAGTTATTACAGGATTTGGATAAATTACCGGGCTGGCCCGATCGAGTCAAGGTGATGCAAGCCAACTGGATTGGCAAATCCACCGGGGCAGAAGTTATATTTACCACCGAAAGTGGAGACTTACCAGTTTTTACCACCAGACCCGATACCCTCTGGGGAGCAACTTTTATGGTGATTGCCCCGGAACATCCCTTAGTAGAGCAATTAACCACGATCGAGCAGCGAGATGCAGTTACGGCCTATCGTAGTGCTGCTGCCGCTAAGAGTGAGGTCGATCGCATGGCCGAAGATAAGGAAAAAACCGGGGTTTGGACTGGTAGTTATGCAGTGAATCCAGTTAATCAAGTCCAAGTTCCCATCTGGATTGCCGATTATGTCCTCATGGGCTACGGCACTGGGGCAATTATGGCAGTTCCTGCCCACGACCAGCGAGATTTTGAGTTTGCCAAAAAGTTTGGTTTAGAAATTAAGGTGGTAGTTCAAAATACTGACCAGACCTTAGATGCGGCCACTATGACTGAGGCCTATGCTGATGCGGGAGTGATGGTTAATTCTGATGCCCTCAATGGAGCGATCGCTGGGAAGAATCCCGGCCAGAGTGTGGATTTAGCTGTGCAATGGTTAGAAGCAAACCAAAAAGGCAAAGGGACTATCACCTATAGGCTCCGGGATTGGTTAATCTCCCGGCAGCGCTATTGGGGCGCACCGATTCCTATAATCCACTGCCCAGAGTGTGGGGCTGTACCAGTTCCTGATGCCGATTTACCCGTAACTTTGCCAGAAGATATTGAACTTACGGGGCGGGGAGCTTCTCCTTTGACTCAGTTAGAAAGCTGGTTGAACGTCCCTTGTCCTAGCTGTGGCACACCTGCAAAGCGAGAGACTGACACGATGGATACCTTCATTGATTCCAGTTGGTATTTTCTGCGGTTTACCGACGCCCAGAATCAGCAACAAGCCTTTGATCCAGCAAAAGTTAATGACTGGATGCCTGTGGATCAGTATGTGGGGGGCATTGAACATGCTATCTTGCATTTGTTATACAGCCGCTTTTTTACGAAAGTGTTGCGCGATCGTGGTCTGCTCAATTTTGATGAACCCTTCCAACGCTTGTTAACTAAGGCAGAAGGAATCCAGCGATCTTTGTCAGTTCGGTTCGGATTGAGATAGGTCAAACCCTGCACCATGCCTTGAGTTAACAAGCGTTGGAAGGGTTCATCAAAATTGAGCAGACCTCGATCGCGCAATACCTTCGT
>JANMHD010000055.1:0-10576 GCA_031374985.1 Coleofasciculaceae cyanobacterium OTE_70_metabat_329
GGCAGGGAGGCAGTCCGGGGGATAATGCAGAATTTAGTCGCTATATGGCCGCGCGGGGTTATGTGGTCTGGGCAATTACCTATCGCTACGCTCCCAAATATAAATTTCCTGCCCAAATAAATGATGTGCAAACAGCCCTAAAATTTATTCAGCAGCATGGATTGGAATACGAAACAGATGTAAACCGGGTAGCCTTGATGGGGCGATCGGCGGGGGCGCAGCTAGCCATGTTGGCTGCCTACGATACCCCAAAGCCTGATACTCCCCCCATCCGAGCCGTAGTTAATTATTATGGGCCTGTAGATTTAACTGCCGGATATTATGATCTACCGAATCCTGACCCCATCAACAGCCGGGCTATTCTCCTAGATTTCTTGGGGGGAACCCCAGACCAAGTGGGGGATTTATATAAAACCGCTTCTCCCATTACCTATGTCGATATTGCTAAACAACAAAACCGATCCCTACCTCCATCTCTCCTAATCTATGGGGGCAAAGATCATATTGTCATGGCAAAATTTGGTAAGGCCTTAGCTCAGAGACTTGTATCTTCTGGCAGTCAGTCCATTTTTCTAGAAATTCCTTGGGCCGACCATTCCTTCGATGCCGTATTTTCTGGTGTGAGCAATCAACTAGCGTTATACTACACAGAAAGATTCTTAGCTAAGATATTTACCCCAAAAAATTCCTAGAACTTGCCAATTATTTGCTAGTTAAATGTAGTACAGTAGAAAACTCCAATCCAAAGTTTGAAAAGTTTCTGGCGGTTGAAACCGCATCTACAAGAACAAAGTCCACCTCCTTGGACTAACATCAATTCAATGATTGTATTAACCTGCGTAGGCAGGTTTCGTTCCTATAGCTGCGACTTCAGTCGCCAAGGCTTCGTAGATACCGACTTTTCAGAAATTCTCTTAGGGGCATCGTCAAGCACCGAATTTTTACATGCAAAATTTTTATCAAAATCTTTATCAAAAATCTGCCCTCAGGAGATGGCTCTCTCAAGGTTGGCTATTCCTAGTAATTCTTATAGCCTTGATTTTATCTGCTCCCATCTGGGTCGTCCTAAGTAGTATTTTTAGTAATAAAGCTGAGGTTTGGAACCATCTTGCATCTACAGTGCTGCCCCTGTATTTAACTAATTCCCTGTGGTTGATGGCAGGAGTAGGTTTTGGAGTTTTGGCGATGGGGGTGACTACGGCGTGGTTAGTAACTATGTGTCGCTTTCCGGGGAGCCGGATGTTTGAGTGGGCTTTATTGTTACCGTTGGCCGCACCAGCCTACATCTTGGCTTACACCTATACTAACTTGTTAGAAGTTTCGGGAGTGGTGCAGATTACCCTGCGGCAGCTATTTAATTTGCAGACGGGGCAGTATTGGTTCCCGAATATTCGATCGCTACCGGGGGCGATCGCTCTCCTCAGTCTGACTCTCTATCCCTACGTTTATCTCTGGGCCAGGGTGGCTTTTTTGGAGCAGGGGGCAGTAATTCTAGAAGCTAGTCGAACTTTGGGTTGCAATCCTTGGCAGAGTTTCTGGCGGGTAGCTCTGCCTCTAGCTCGGCCAGCGATCGCCGCAGGGCTTTCCCTTGCTCTGATGGAAACCCTCAATGATTATGGCACTGTCCAATACTTCGCCGTAGACACTTTTACCACGGGCATCTATCGGACTTGGTTTGGTATGGGGGAACAGGTAGCAGCTTCCCAATTAGCGGCTTGTTTGATGATCTTTGTCCTCTGGTTAGTCCTCTGGGAAAGGTGGTCTCGGCGACAAGCAAAATTTTATCACATGGGAAGTTATCGTTCCTTACCCAACTATGATCTAAAAGGATCACGAGCTATCTGGGCAATTATTACCTGTACAGTTCCCATTACCTTGGGTTTATTGATTCCCGGCATCCATTTAGGGCTAATGACTTGGGGACAGCGAGACCAGATTTTGAGCGATCGCTTTTGGAACTTTGCTGGAAATAGTTTCACGTTGGCGGGAATCACTGCACTGGTTGCGATTATCTTAGGTTTAGTTATTGCCTATGGGGTAAGGATTTCTGGCTCCTCCGCTATGGTTTTTGCCAGCCAAATTACTAGCTTAGGTTATGCCGTGCCGGGTTCTGTAATTGCCGTGGGAATTTTGATCCCCTTAGGATTTATGGATAGTGCGATCGATAATTGGTTCCGAGATCACTGGCAGATATCCACGGGGTTACTATTTTCTGGCACAATCTTTGCCCTAATTTTTGGTTATCTAGTGCGATTCTTGGCCGTATCCTTGGGGGGAATCACTGCTGGTCTAGAAAAAATCAAGCCCAATCTTGATAACGCTGCTCGTTCCTTGGGCTATAGTCCTTTAGCAACTTTGAGGCAAATTCATATTCCCTTGTTGGGGAGTAGTCTCCTAACGGCGGGGATATTGGTATTTGTAGATGTGATGAAGGAGCTACCCGCCACCATGATCTTGCGTCCTTTTAACTTTGATACCTTGGCTGTGCGAGTGTATAACCTAGCTAGTGATGAAAGATTACCAGAGGCTGCAAGTGCAGCTTTAGCGATCGTTCTAGTAGGTTTGATTCCTGTTCTATTTTTAACTTGGCAGATCAGAAACTCTAAAATTTTACCCAGCCCTAAATAAACTACCTTGGGTGGATTTACCTAACTAAACAAGAGGGGTTTCCCGTCTTATCTGGGGATCAATATTCGTTAAGATGAAAATCCCTTCTATAAAAAGCGGGGATCACTTGGCCCTATTGATGTAAATCACTTCCTTTAGGGATCCACAACACCTCCAGACTGAGTAAAACAGCGCATCATAAGTAGAGGAGATGAGTAAGTTATGGACAGATTAAGTACTGTCTACTCCGGGCTACTAATCATCTACTGTTGAGGGGAAAATTACATTAAATCTAAAACTTAAAATTGACCTAGTGCCATGACACCTACCACCTATTCTCGATTAATCAGATTTTTACAAGAAGAGTTAGCCATTTCTAAGGCTTCGATCGCCATGACTCTCCGCCACTCAGAAGCAGAAGATTCTCTACCGATGATCCTCTGGCAGTACGGTTTAGTGACTCTGGAACAATTAGAGCGCATTTATAAATGGATGGAAACAGCCTAAGGAGTCAAAATCAATGTTTAATGGTTTAAGAAGGGGTAGAGAGCTTTCTCTGCCCCTTTCAAATTTTTGAGTTTAGCGATTACTATGGATTTTATAACTATTCTTGGTCTGTGCGCTGGAACCTTGACCACGATCGCCTTTCTACCTCAAGTATTCCAAACTTGGCGTTCTAGATCTGTTAATGATATTTCTTTATCAACTTTAATTACTTTTATTATTGGTTTATTTCTCTGGTTTTTGTATGGAATTTATCTTCAAGCTCTACCAGTAATTATTGCTAATTTTGTTACTATTATATTGAACTTAGTTATTCTTTGGTTTAAGCTAAAGTATGGAAATATTAAATAAAATTTCATGAATGTTTTTGATTACGAAAAACTATTATTTACTCCTGCTACACCTCACCTTAATGCTGTCCCAACCATATTTGCTTTTCCTAATGAATATACGGTAGGAATTACTAGTTTAGGTTATCAAGTGGTATGGGCAACCCTTGCAAGACGGGCGGATTTTGAGGTGGCACGGTTATTTACCAATATCCATGAATCCCTGCCCAGAAATCCAGAATTAGTGGGCTTTTCTTTTTCTTGGGAGTTAGATTATAGTAATATTCTTAGCCTTTTAGAATTTCTAGAAATTCCCTTATCTACAAAAGATCGAGGAAATAATCATCCTTTAGTATTTGGTGGGGGGACGGTTTTGACTGCAAACCCTGAACCGTTTGCAGATTTTTTTGACGTGATTTTATTAGGAGATGGAGAGAATTTATTAACTAATTTTTTTGATGTTTACCAAGAAATTAGAACAGCCGATCGCCCAACTAAATTACTCCAATTAGCCCAAATACCGGGAGTTTATATCCCTAGTTTGTACGAAGTAGTTTACGACAGTCCCGATGGGGCGATCGCCTCTATCAATCCAGTTAATTCTTCAGTTCCCGCCCAGGTGGAAAAACAAACCTACCGGGGTAATGCTCTCTCAGCTTCTACGGTAGTGACAGAAAAGGCGGCATGGGAAAATATCTACATGGTGGAGGTGGTACGGAGTTGCCCAGAAATGTGTCGCTTTTGTTTAGCTAGTTACCTGACTTTGCCTTTTCGCACAGCTAATTTACAAGAATCTTTAATTCCGGCGATCGATCGGGGTTTGCAAGTAACTAATCGCCTTGGCTTACTAGGAGCCTCGGTAACTCAACATCCAGAATTTACAGAATTATTAGAACATCTTTGTCAGTCTAAATATGCTGATATTCGCTTGAGTATTGCCTCAGTGCGAACTAATACCGTGACAGAACAATTAGCAACTACTTTGAGTAAATTACAAACAAACTCTATTACGATCGCTGTAGAAAGTGGTTCAGAAAATTTGAGAAAAATAGTCAATAAAAAACTAACTAATGAAGAGATTATTCAAGCGGCAATAAATGCCAAAGCTGGAGGATTGAAAGCTATAAAACTCTATGGTATGGTGGGAATTCCGGGGGAAGAATCGGAAGATTTAGATGCAACAATTACTATGATGATAGGCTTAAAAAAAGCAGCACCGGGACTAAAACTTACTTTGGGTTGCAGTACCTTTGTCCCCAAATCTCACACACCTTTTCAATGGTTTGGAGTTAATTCTCAAGCAGAAAAAAGATTAAAACTCTTAGAAAAGAAATTAAAACCTCAAGGAATTAGTTTCCGTCCTGAAAGTTATAACTGGTCAGTAATCCAGGCATTAATATCTAGGGGCGATCGACGACTAACTCCTTTGCTTAATTTAACTAGAGCCTATGGTGATTCCCTAGGCAGTTACCGTCGGGCTTTTAAGGAACTCCGAGGCCAGTTGCCAGCATTAGATTACTATGTACATCAAACTTGGGATTTAACTACAATCCTCCCTTGGCAACATCTCCAAGTTGCTCTACCAGAATTAACTCTCCAAAAACATTTGGCATCTACTGGTTTAGTGGTTAAATAAACAATATATCCTCCTAAAAATCATTTAATTTTACCTTTAATTTAACTATGAGCTATTACATTTCGCCCCGATTTCTTAATAAATTAGCTGTGCATATTGCTAAAAACTTTATTGAGTTACCCCAAGTCCAAACTCCTTTACTTCTAGGAGTGCATGGCCGCAAAGGAGAGGGAAAAACTTTTCAGTGTGAGTTGGTTTTTAAGAAAATGGGAATTGAGGCAGTGCGGATGTCTGCGGGGGAAATGGAAAGCCCTGATGCGGGGGATCCTTCTCGGTTAATTCGCCTCCGGTATCGAGAAGCAGCAGAGCTGATCAAAGTCCGGGGCAAGATGTGTGTGATGTTGATCAATGACCTAGATGCTGGAGTCGGGCGGGTGGATGGGTTAACTCAATACACGGTAAATAATCAATTAGTCCACGGCACCTTAATGAATATTGCCGATAACCCTACTAATGTCCAGTTACCGGGCAGCTACGACTCTACACCTCTACACCGAGTACCGATCATTGTCACCGGAAATGATTTTGCAACTCTTTATGCTCCCTTGATTCGGGATGGCAGAATGGATAAGTTTTATTGGGAACCAGATAGGGACGATCGCCTCGCCATTGTTACCGGAATTTTCTCTGAAGATGGTTTATCAACGGCAGAAATTAGCCAATTTATTGATCGATTTCCTGACCAATCTATTGATTTTTATAGTGCTTTGCGATCGAGAGTTTATGATACAAAAGTTCTCCAATTTATTGAAGAAATTGGTTTAGAAAATATTGCTTCTCGGCTGGTAAATAGTGCTGAAGGAATCCCCAAATTTACCAAGCCTTACTTCAATTTAGCTCGATTGGTAGAATATGGCATGATGATGGTAGAAGAGCAAAAATTAATTAAAAAAGCTGGCTTAGCAAAACAGTATGTAGGAAATTAAATTAAACTTTCATCTTGACGGCGATCGTCAGAATATCCTCACATTTTTCTTATAAATTGTGACAATTCCTACAGCACTTTTCTAGTTTGTGGACGACAGGCAGGGGGCTTAAGTAATATGCTTCAGCTCCTTGTTCTATAAAAAAATGTGTCTTCATATAACTAAAAAACACTGTAATATTTTAGACTAAGTTTAATAAGCTAAAGGTTGGAAGTTTTCATCATTGATAATTGCTACACTTTCCCCCGATGGTTTAATTACAAATAAACCTTGGCGATAGGCATAGCGTTGGCATAGCCTCTCCTCTGGAGAATCGATCCCCTCATTAATTTCAATCCCCGCTACTGCTCCATAAACTTGATAACTTTGATAATGGGGAAAGGAAATCTTAAACCGATGCAGCTTTTCAATAAATTCATCTACATCATCTTTAGAAAGCCGAGATTTACACTCCACTAAGACAAGCTCCGTATCATCAACCACAAGGATATCAATTTCCATCGCCACGCCCTGCCGCTTAGTCTGTGCCCGTTGATAAACTTCCTTAACATCAATCCCCCTTCCTTGAAAAAGACGTAAAACTGCCGGTTCTACCAACCCTTCCACAAATCTTCCCCATCTGGTAGTTAGGGCATCCACAGCTTTGCTAGTGCGCTCTACAGTCCGCTCTAGTTTTGCCATACTTTTCTCCCGTTCCGCAGTAAGCAGAGCAGCTTCGGCTTTAAATTCTGCCATCAATCGATTGGCTTCAGCAGCACGGCGATCGGCTTCAGCTTTAGATTCGGCCGCACGGCGATCGGCTTCGGCCGCACGGTGATCGGCTTTGGCCGCACGGCGATCGGCTTGTTCTTGAGAATTTTGAAATAATTTATAGATATCTTCAATAGTTACAGGCTCACTCATATGCCTTATTTTTTCCTTCTCATCTACTAACCCTATATTATCCGGCCGCAGATACCCCGACTAGGGTAGGATCAATAGAACGAAATATTTTCTAGCATAACTCACTCCACCTATGACAGAAGAAACTAAGACCCCCAGCCCCGAAGTAGCTCCTAAAGCGAAAAAAGAAAAGCCCCCCGCCCCTGAAGATAAGCCTTTTACTGAATTTATCAAGCAAGATTATCTTCCTGCCCTGACCAAGACCCTTGCGAGTAATGGCATTAATGATTTGTATATTTCCTTCACTGAGCAACCTCTACCCATTAGTGGCGGGATGGATAAATGTTGGCAGGTTACTGGAGTTTGGAACAAGGGAGAACGCCAGTTTAATCTTTATTTTCCAGAAGCAAGTATTAATGGCTTAAAAGCATTTTCCTATACCAATAATGCTGGTAAACCTAGTGCCGTAGAATCTTTTCTAATTGATGAACGGAAAGTTAATTTGGATTTACTAATTTTTGGATTGACCCAGCGCCTAAATGCTCAAAAATGGTTGGCAAGAAACTAGCGATCGCAATTCTAAATAATTTCTCCTGCGGTCGGTGGGAGAAATTACAGTACTTTTCAAATGTATTTAAAAACTCTACACCTCCAACAATTTCGGAACTATCGAGATCAAACTGTAGAGTTTACAGCTCCCAAGACTATCTTATTGGGTGATAATGCCCAAGGGAAATCTAATTTGCTGGAGGCTGTAGAACTGTTGGCAACTTTGAAAAGTCATCGATCGACCAGCGATCGGGAATTGATCCTAGAAGGCACCAAAGAAAGCAGGATTACAGCCTTTCTGGAAAGAGAGCATAGTAACCTAGACCTAGTAATTAATCTCCGATTTGGGGCTAGGCGGGGTATTACCATCAATCAGCAGCCGATTAAAAGGCACATGGACTTTTTAGGCAGCTTAAATGCAGTACAATTTTCTAGCCTAGACCTAGAGCTAGTCCGGGGCGCACCAGAAAAACGGCGGAGTTGGCTAGATACGATCCTCATGCAGATCGAACCCATCTATACCCATATTCTCCAGCAATATAATCAAGTCCTCCGCCAACGGAATGCCCTACTGAAGAGATTACAACACGAAGCCTCTATAGATAGTTTCTATGAAGAGTTAGCCCTCTGGGATGCCCAGTTAGCCACCACCGGCTCTAGGGTGACAAGACGCAGGGCAAGAGTCTTAGAAAGATTAGCTCCCCTCGCCCAAGATTGGCACACCAAAATTAGTGGCAAAACTGAAATTTTTACCCTTAACTATGCCCCTAATGTGCCAATTCCTGAAAATAATCCAGAGCAAGTTCAAGAAGCATTTCTAGAAAAGATTCAACTACGGCGGATACCTGAACACCGCCAAGGGACTAGTTTAGTAGGTTCTCACCGGGATGATATTCAATTTTTAATCAATGAAACTGCTGCCAAACTCTACGGATCTCAAGGACAGCAAAGAACTTTGGTATTAGCATTAAAATTAGCAGAATTAAAACTAATCGAAGAAGTTGTAGGGGAAGCTCCCTTGTTATTGCTAGATGACGTGTTGGCAGAGTTGGATCTCCATCGTCAGAATCAATTACTAGAGGCAATTCAAGACCGTTTTCAAACTCTAATTACCACAACTCATCTGGGTTCTTTTGATGCCGATTGGCTTCATAATTCTCAAATTCTCTCGGTGGAGGGTGGGGTAGTGTTGGATAGTATTTGAGGATTAGTTGTAAAACGAACTCATAACGAGTATGATTTATCTAGAGACAATTCTTAGGTAATATTCTCAAAAAATTAAGGAGTCGATCATGAGCATCAATAATATTAATATCGGGATTAATGAAACAGATCGGAAGGAAATTGCTGAAGGTCTATCAAGATTGTTAGCTGATAGTTATACTTTGTACTTAAAAACCCACAATTTTCACTGGAATGTAACAGGGCCAATGTTCCAAACTCTCCACCTTTTATTTGAAACTCAGTACACAGAATTAGCTCTAGCAGTAGATTTGATTGCTGAAAGAATTAGAGCTTTGGGTTTTCCGGCGCCCGGAACCTATGCTGACTATAGCCGACTGAGTTCCATCCCCGAAACTATGGGTATCCCCAAGGCGGAAGAAATGATCCAGCTACTAGTAGAAGGACAAGAAGCGGTGACTCGTACCGCACGATCGCTCTTCCCGGTGGTAGATAAAGCTGCCGATGAACCCACGGCGGATCTGTTGACTCAGAGAATGCAACTCCATGAAAAGAATGCGTGGATGCTGAGAAGTTTGTTAGAAAAGTAAGATAAAGATTATCCTGAGGGCGCAAAGCCTTGCGCCCCTACAATGGGAGAAACTACTAAGTTGGAGGGAGTTTTCAAATGGTACAAAGTCTTAAATCTCTGACTCTAGAACAATTTCTACAACTACCAGAAACAAAACCTGCTAGCGAATATATTAATGGTCAGGTTAGCCAAAAAAGTATGCCCCAAGGGAAGCACAGCAGTATTCAAGTAGAGTTAGCGGCAATTATTAATAGGGCATTAAAACCTCAATCTATTGCTAGGGCATTTCCTGAATTGCGCTGTACTTTTGGCGATCGATCAATCATTCCAGATATTGCTGTCTTTGAGTACAATCACATTCCTAGCGATGAAAATGGAGAAATTTCTAATTCTTTTTTGATGGCTCCAGATTGGACAATTGAAATTCTCTCCCCAGATCAGAGTCAAACAAAAGTTACCAAAAACATTTTGTATTGCCTCAAGGATGGAACTCAAATGGGTTGGTTGATTGATCCAGCCGATAAATCTGTATTTATCTATCGCCCTAAACAAGAAATTGAAGTGTTTGATGAGCTAGAAGGGATGCTGCCCATGCCAGCATTTGCGATCGATCTCCAATTAACAATCAAAGATTTATTTGCCTATTTACTCAAGTAGTTTATGTCTTTAGATTACACGCCAAAATTAAAGGAATTGATGCAGCAACGGGGAATTACTAGTTTTAATTCCTTGGCAAAAACTACAGGGGTTTCCCTGCATAAATTGCAGCAACTCCGGCGGGGAAATCTTCAGAAATTTCGGCTAGAAGAATTACAAAAACTAAGCCAAATTCTTGGTATTTCTCTTACCAATCTATTAACTACCTTTGCTGGTGTAGCTGTGGATAATCAAGATTCAGGTCAGGATTTAGAGCATGATTCCAGCCACCAGATCAAAGAATCTCAGGAAATTGCTTTATTTCATCAGGAATATCAGAGGTTAGAAAATCAGATACAAGAAATGCGATCGCACCTCCTGCAAGAATTTCAGCAAACCAGTTTGCAAACTTTAGAAACATGGCTGCTCCAGTGGGAACGAGTCGCTAACCATGCCCGCAATCATCCAGAATTTAGCGCAGCTAAGATATTGCCTTTGATACGTCCTGTAGAGCAATTAATTCAAAGTTGGGGAGTAGAAGCGATCGCCTCCCTAGGGGCAGAAATTCCCTATAATCCTCAAGGGCATCGCCTGCAAACAGGCCTGGCTAGTCCCGGCGATCTCGTCAAAGTCCAGAGTCCGGGCTACACCTACCAAGGTAAACTTTTACATCGAGCCGAAGTCGTAATAATTTAAAGCTCTGGGGGAGCAGGTTCCCACACCTCGCCATACTTCTGTTGTAGAGCCTGCCATG
>JANMHD010000126.1:0-8881 GCA_031374985.1 Coleofasciculaceae cyanobacterium OTE_70_metabat_329
GATCATTTTTGGGCAAACGCCAAAATGGTAACACCAATCACTAAGAAAGCGGTATCTATTCGTTTAGACAGCGATATTCTTGACTGGTTCAAAAGCCAAGGTAAAGGCTATCAATCAACTATTAACAGCGTCCTACGAACCTATGTTAATCATCAACAAACAATAAATAAGTCAAAGTAAGTTATTGCCAAATATGAACATCGATCAACTACAATCTCAAGCCCTCAACCTGCCATTATCAGAGCGTTGGCAACTTGTACAATCTTTGCTAACTTCTATTCAACAAGAAACTCGAAATCTCGCAGAAAATCAAACACCTGACTTACAAACATCATCAATAGACATCCCAGACTCTTGGATAACCAAATTAGTTGGAGTAATTGAAGTTCCTGAGACAGATATCACAGATCAGTATATTCACTACTTAGAAGAGAAATATCAGTGAAGAAAGTACTTTTTGATAGCGATGTCATTATTGATGTACTCTCAAGGCGTGAACCATTCTTTAGTGCATCCTTTCAAGCTCTAAACCTTGTTAACCTGCGCTTAATTCAAGGCTACATCTCAGCCCATGCAGTCACTAATATTTTTTACATCTTACGTAAACAGCTTGGTATTCCCACAACCCTAACATTACTGCAAACGCTGCTCGAAGAAATTTGCATTGCTCCAATAAATGATTCTGTCATTCATGCAGCCTTAACCAATCCACAGAATGATTTTGAAGACGCTGTAACCCGTGAAGCAGCTAGAGCTTCTCATATTGACTATATTGTCACCCGAAATCTCAAAGACTATACTCAGTCTTCAATTCCCGCATTTCTGCCAGAGCAGTTACTAGCTAATATCATATCCGATTCATGATCCTTTATTCCCAGAGAGAAAGACTAATTTAAGCGATCATCCTGACAGATTGGAATAAATGTGGAAATACAGCCCCGCATATATGCCGAGAATGTTACCCTGAGTATTGCTAAGAGGCTTATACTAAGCAAATTATAATTTTTCAGCAAGGAGAAACTAAAAATAATGAACAGCCCCAGTCTGGCAATTGTTTCCGCCAATAATACAGAATTTGGTAGTCGTGTATTTGTCTATGAAGTCGTAGGGATGCGCCAAACCCAAGCTAACGCTCAGGCTAACCACTCAATCCGCAAAAGTGGCAGCATTTTTATCACCGTAGCTTATAACCGGATGAACGAAGAAATGCGGCGCATCGCTCGCCTAGGAGGAAAAATTATCGGGATCCAAACCCTGCCTCTGCCTGTGACTACCGAACCAGAATCAGCCCCCACACAATCTCCAGAAGTATCTCCAGTAGCCGAAGCAGCAACCCCTGCTGAACCACCTAAGGCTCCTAAAAAAGAAAAGAGAGATGTTCCGGTTAATACCTACCGCCCTAATAATCCTTTTATCGGCAAGTGTATTAGTAATGAAGAGCTAGTCCGGGAAGGAGGCGAAGGTACAGTCCGTCATCTAACTTTTGATTTGGAGGGCAGCGATTTACACTACCTAGAGGGGCAAAGTATTGGAATCATTCCCGCAGGCGAAGATAAAAATGGCAAGCCCAATAAATTGAGACTATACTCGATCGCTTCCACCCGCCACGGCGATCTCCTCAACGATAAAACCGTCTCTCTCTGTGTCCGCCAATTAGAATACAAAGACCCAAAAACAGGGGAGAAAGTTCTAGGCGTTTGCTCTACCTATCTTTGCAATATCAAGCCCGGAGATGAGTTAAAAATCACTGGGCCTGTAGGTAAGGAAATGCTCCTGCCCGAAGACCCAGAAGCTAACGTGATCATGATGGCAACTGGCACCGGGATTGCGCCTTTCCGAGCGTACCTCTGGCGGATGTTTAAAGAAACCCATGCAGATTACAAATTCAAAGGTAAGGCATGGTTATTCTTTGGGGTGGCCTATACTCCCAATATCCTCTACAAAGAAGAACTAGAGGCGCTCCAGGCAGAATTTCCGGATCAATTCCGCATCACCTATGCTATTAGTCGAGAACAAAAAAATGCCGACGGCAGCAAGGTTTATATTCAAAGCCGAATTGCTGAACACGCTGATGAACTGTGGGAATGGATCCAAGATGAAAAGACCCATACCTATATTTGTGGCTTGAAGGGCATGGAAGGTGGGATTGATGAAGGGCTTTCTGGTGCGGCTGGGAAGTTTGGCGTTACTTGGGCTGACTACCAAAAACAACTGAAGCGGGCTGAGCGCTGGCACGTGGAAACCTACTAAATATCCAAGTAGTTCACAAAAGAGTTACATTAAGAGGGGGCAATGCCCCTTTTTCTTTTGGCTAGTTCCATTCCAGAACCCTCTAAATCTCCCTTTCAAGGGAGACTTTGAAACTTTCCGATCCCCTGCCTTTTAAGGGGGGGGGCTAGTCATAGCTCTCGTAGGGTGGGCATTGCCCACCTATTTGGATTCTGCTTACCTATTTGGGTTGCTACAAAAACAGTTGCTCTCTATCTTTCATTACCTATGCCAGATTCCTTACAAGGTGGATATTGCCCACCCTCCTTTAACTTCCTTAAAGTCCCCCTTTTTTCTAGCGTAGCGGTGCGTTAGCACGGGGATTTAGGGGGATCAAGACCCCAGTGAAAGAGTTATTTTTTAATTTAAATCCCATTATCAACTATAAATTACTGACTATTTGTGTTTATTAGCATTGTTATTCCGACTTACAACCGCTTGCCAATTCTTCAGAAATGCTTACTAGCGCTAGAAGATCAGCAGTTAATTGATACCAAGGTTAGTGCCTACGAAGTGGTGCTGGTGGATGATGGCTCCACCGATGCCACCCTAGATTGGTTGACCATAAATACTGCTAAACTCCCCCATATCAAGATTTATCAGCAGGATCATAAAGGGGCAGCGGCAGCAAGAAATTTGGGAGTCCAGAAAGCCCAAGGAGATATCATTATTTTTATTGATAGTGATCTAGTGGTGACTCCGGTATTTTTGCAATCCCATGCTGATGCTCTAGCCACGGGGCAGCAGGAGTTGGGCAGTGATAGTTTATTTACCTACGGAGCAGTGATTAATACCTGCAATTTTGAGGCTCCCACGGCGGAACCCTATAAAATTACCGATTTCTCAGCAGCGTATTTTGCCACCGGAAATGTGGCGATCGCTAAACATTGGCTAGAGAAAGCTGGCTTATTCGATACAGGTTTTCAACTCTATGGCTGGGAAGACTTGGAGTTGGGAGTCCGGTTAAAAAAGCTAGGACTCAAGCTAATTAAATGTCCTGCCGCCGTCGGCTATCACTGGCATCCGGCCTTTAGCCTTGATCAAATTCCCCGAATGATTGACCAAGAAATCCAACGGGGGCGCATGGGGGTCTTATTTTATGAAAAGCACCCCACTTGGGAAGTGAAAATGATGATCCAAATGACCTTGCTACATAAAATTCTCTGGGGAGTTTTGTCCCTCGGCGGCGCCCTCAATGAGAAAACTATGGCGGGATTTTTACAATGGTTGATCGATCGAGGCAAACCCCAACTGGCCTTAGAAGCTGCCCGAATTTTCCTTAATTGGTACAACGTTCAAGGAGTTTATGCAGCCTACGCTGAAGCTAATATCCCTCATCCCCCAACCCCTTCTTCCACAAAGGGAGAAGGGGAGTAAGACTAATCTTTCTTGTTCCCTCTCCCCTAGGGAGAGGGCTAGGGTGAGGGTTATAGCTTATTTTAAGCAATTACTCGAATCCCGCCAGAGCTAAACTTTGTTACCCATACCTCTAAGTCTGGGTCTGGCAGGGCGAGTTTTAAGCTCTCTTTTATTGTCTCTCCCTGCTGCTGACTATTACATAGAGCAAATACCGTAGGGCCTGAGCCAGACATCATCACGCCAAAACTCGATAGAGTTGCGAGGGTTTGTCGCAGATTTGCCACCTGTTCGTAGGCTGGTAAAACTACTTTTTCTAGGTCATTGTGGAGAGATTTACTAATTTTCTCTAAATCTTTTTGAGTGATGAATTTAATAATTTCTGTAGCAGATAATTTAGTTTTTGCTGAAGTTAAAGTGGCAGGATAAGTAGAGCCAAATTCTTGACGATAGGTTTGATAAGCCCAAGCCGTAGAGACAGATAAACTACGATATTTAGCTAACACAACATAAATTTGGTCGGGGGTAATTAGGGAATCAAGTTTTTCCCCTCTGCCCGTAGCGATCGCAGTACCGCCCGTAATACAAAATGGCACATCAGACCCAATCACTGCTCCCAACTCCTGCAACTGGGGCTGAGTTAAACCCAAATCCCACAGGAGGTTTAAGCCAAAAATCACCGCCGCCGCATTGCCGGAACCACCAGCCAAACCTGCGGCGACCGGGAGATTCTTCTCAATGGTAATATCTACACCACCAAACTGAGCAAAGGCCTCAGGAAATTTTGCCACCATTAGTTCTGCGGCTTTAAATGCCAAATTATCCTTATTTAGGGGAACTTGGGTATGATTGCAATGAAGCCGAATCGTATCAGTACCTAAGGGGGCAATAGTAACTATGTCACTCAGTTCTATACTTTGAAGAATCATGGCCAATTCGTGATAGCCATCAGAGCGATCGCCAATAATTTCTAAATGTAAATTAATTTTACCGGGAGCAGCTAGGGAATAAGAACGCATGAATTTTAAGGAGCAACTTAAATAGCTAAATTATGCAGGATGTTACTTAGTTGAATCCACTGAGCAACACTGATATCTTCAGCACGGCATTGGGGATTTAATTCTAATTGTTCCAGAATTTGGCTCAATTGATCCCGTTCCCAGAGGGATTGTAAATTATTTCGCAGCATTTTCCGCTTGGCAGAGAAACCCAATTTTAATAGTTTTTCTAAGTGCTGGGGACTTTGAACGGAAACTTCTGGATTATGGGGATAGAGGCGGACTACGGCAGAATCTACCTTGGGTGGGGGCGAAAAGGCACTGGCAGGCACTGGAGTAATTAATTCACAGGAAGCTAGGTATTGCACCCGCACTGATAATGCTCCAAAAGCTCTAGAACCGGGGCGAGCGTAGAGGCGTTCGGCGACTTCTTTTTGAACTAGGAGGACGATCGCTTCATAGGGATTAGGATTCGGCTGGGCGATCGTCCCTAGGAGTTTCTCTAAGATAGGCCCTGTAATATTATAGGGAATATTTGCCACTACTTTGTTAGGGTTTTGGAACTCTGGGAAGCCCATAATTTCGGCGGCGGTATCTATTTCCAAAAAATCTCCTTGTAAGAGCAAAAAACTATCTTTACTCCGAAACTTTCTAATCAGAAATTCACACAGATCTCGGTCTAATTCCACCGCTAAGACAGCCGAAACTTGAGAAATTAGTTGACTAGTTAAAATCCCCGTACCGGGGCCAATTTCAAGGACACGATCGCTTGATTTCAATTTAGCAGCAACAAGAATTTTTCCTAAAATTTTGTCATTTCTTAACCAATGTTGAGCAAATTTTTTCCGAGCTTGGGGATAGGTAGCCATAGGTTTATTGATGTATTTAGAAATTAATGTATCGATACATTAATCTGCTTGGGCAAGGAAATCTTTGATATTTTGAATTATGTAGGGCTGACTAATATACGCATTTGCTGCCATGATCAAATTTTGGAGGTTTTGCGGACTAACATCATCTATTTTATTAGTGATTTTTATTAAAGATTCCCGGTCTAATCTAAATTGTAAGCGCAAATATTGGCCATCAGAAGCAACTTGTTCCGCAATATAATCATTAATATCTGAAGAGGCATCGATCAGCACATTAGAAATGGCCGTTGCCCAGTTCAGAATGCCCCACCTGCTGGCCTCAACAAAAGGAATGGGGAGAGTGAAAATTCCTGTACCTACTGATAATACATGAATATCTTTCAGGGCATGGCCTAATCTTAGGGCTTCAGCGATCGCACAGGCTGTCGGATTATTTGCTCCCACACCCCCATCAATTAAGGAGTATTCCACTTTCAAGCTATAGGTAGAAGTATGATCAGGAATTACTACCCAAGGACTATCTATAAAAGCAGTTTGTTTTTGCTTTGTTTTCTGGAAGTTAGTAATATTTTTTACCTGTCCTGCCCCCTTCCCAGAAAGAACAGATACTTGCATTTGATTATAGGTATCTACATCAAGAATTTCTGCAAAACTAATAGTGTCAATAGTCGCACTAGCCACGAGTCCGCCCTCTTTTCTAGTTAGATAATGAGCGGGGAAAAAAGTTGGAGCTGCCGAGGAACAAACACAAGCTTCCCAAAGGGGTAAACCCATAAAACGACTGCGCCAGTTCTTGAAGAAAATTGGCTGTCTGCTTAAAGTATCGTAGGCAATAATTAAGAGTTTTGATTTAGTAATTTCCGAAATTTTCTTATTCCCAAACTGCGATTTTAACACTTGTTCTAATCCTTGGGGAGAATATTTGGGACCGAGGATACCATACTTGAAGGCTACAGGTAATCTTTGAAGTGAAAATAAGCTTGTGTAGGGAAATATATTTGCTCCATTTTCTGCATATAAATTTACTAGTTGCTGAGGAGAATTACCATTACTCAAACCACAGGCAACGATCGAGCCAGTAGAAGTTCCTGCGATTAAATCAAAGTATTCATTTATTGGCTCACCGATTAACTTTTCTAGGGCAACTAACATGGTTGAACTAACAATTCCCCATATTCCTCCCCCATCTAAACTAAGAATTCTAAATGTCATAGTAGATATTAATTAATGATTTATTAGTTTTAGAGCAACGATTTTCTGAAGATAGTCGAGCCTAATTTCTTAGAGTAATTATGTAATTAATTCCCGACTTCTTAGAATCTCAATCGTAATTTTACCGGAAAAATCAGGGATGGGGGGAGAGACCTTAACTAGACGGACTTGAACTTTTTCTAAGGACTCTGTTTCGAGGATTTTGGTAGCGATCGCTTCTGCAAGCTTTTCAATCAGGGCGAATTTACTTTGCTTGACTAATTCTTGGACGTTTTTTACAGCCCGTCGATAATCAAAAGTATCTTCCAACCGATCGCTGGCGGCAGCAGGGGCAATATCCATCCAAAAAGTTAAATCTACCTCAAACCATTGGCCTAGAGTTTGTTCCTCTACAAATAGCCCCGTATAACCGTAGCAACGAATCCCTGTAATTTCTAATTTATCCATAAAGTAATCCTACATCGGTAATACAGCAGTTTATAACTATAGGAGAATAGTTAATCCTCTGGAACAAGGAGCTTAAGCCCCTTACCTATTGTGCTATTCATAGCCCTAAAAATCACTATGTAGAAATGGTTTAGCCCCGGCTCCACTATAACTAGCCACAATGTGACCATCACCAACTAGCTGATACTTGTAGGTGACCAAACCTTCTAAGCCCACAGGCCCACGGGGAGGTAACTTGTGAGTACTTATGCCCACTTCAGCCCCAAAGCCATAGCGGAACCCATCAGCAAAGCGGCTAGAGCAGTTATGAAATACTCCGGCCGCATCTACTTGATTCAGAAATATCTTAGCTATTTGGGGGTCTTCTGTAGCAATTACTTCCGTATGACTAGAACCATAGGTATGAATATGATCTAAAGCATCAGTTAGATCATCAACCATTTTAATAGCTAAGGTTAGATCGCCGTATTCGATTGCCCATTCCGTAGCAGGATCGGCAGTGATGATAGCTCTGGTGCGATCGCATCCCTTGAGATGGACACCTTTTGCAGTTAGGGCAGTAGCAACTAAAGGTAAAAATTCTAGGCCAATATCTTGATGGACTAATAGAGTTTCAATGGCATTACAAGCGGCGGGATACTGGGTTTTGCTATCCACAGCGATCGCTACAGCTTTAGCTAGGTCTGCGGTGCGATCGACATACAAGTGACAAATGCCATCGGCATGGCCTAGGACGGGAATTTGGGTATTGCTTTGAATAAATTTTACAAAACTATTAGAACCTCTAGGAATAATTAAATCTACGTATTCATCTAGTTGCAATAATTCTAAGGTTTCTTCTCTAGTAGTTAATAATTGCACCACCTCAGGGCTGACTTGGGTGCTGGCTAAACCTTGATGGATAGCCTTGATTAGGGCGGTGCAAGAGCGAATGGCTTCCCGGCCACCCTTGAGAATCACTCCATTGCCAGATTTGATGGCCAAACTAGAAATTTGCATCACTGCATCGGGACGGGATTCAAAAATTACGCCTAGAACTCCTAAGGGACAGCTTAATCTGGTCAGGACTAATCCTGTATCTAGTTCCCGACGAATTTGCACTGCGCCGATCGGATCAGGTAATCTGCCCACATCTTCAACTCCAGCGATCGCCGCCGCCAGTTTCCCTGCATCTAGTTTTAACCTAGCCTGCAAAGCTGCGGATACTCCTTCAAGCTCTGCGGCCTCACAGTCTGCTTGATTCGCCGCAATAATTTCTGAGGCGTGATCCTTCAGGGATTGGGCAACCGCCACGATCGCCTGATTTTTTGCCTCGGCAGATAAACTGGCTAAAGCCATTGCTCCCTGTTGAGTTTTCTGGGCGGCGATCGCTAGGGAATTTTTATTAGTTTTATCAATTGGTATAGTTGTCATAGGATTATGCTAATCATGGAAACCCTATTTTAGATTGTCCTAAGACTCTTTAGACGAGGAGGATCAAAAATTAGCCATGATTTGTCGCACCACGGTCAAGGCAGAATAACTAACTCCGGCTGTGCCTTCTCCCGGATGGGTAGAATCCCCGATTAACCAGAGGCGATCGATCGGGGTACGATTAGCAAACCCAAAAGGGCCAAAGGTAGGAATTCGTTGCCCAATGCCGCCAACTACACCTCGATCACGCGCTGTATATTTTGCAAAAGTTCGGGGAGTGGCAGCTTCGGTATAAATAATAGTTTCAGGATTGAG
>JANMHD010000140.1:0-3074 GCA_031374985.1 Coleofasciculaceae cyanobacterium OTE_70_metabat_329
CTGAGTCCGGCTACTGCCACCCATTTGCATATCCTTCATTTCTCCCTTGCGTTGCCCTAGGCGCTCAATACAACCCCCGACAGCTTCTTCTGGTATATCTAGAACTAGGTACTCGAAAGGTTCGCAGGGTTTGCCGTTGACCTCACGGTAGATAACTTGGGGTTGGGATACTTGAAACTCGTAACCTTCCCGCCGCATGGTTTCGATCAGAATACCTAAGTGGAGTTCTCCCCGTCCAGAAACTAGGAACTTATCTGGAGAATCGGTTTCTTCAATTCTCAGGGCGACGTTGGTTTCTAGTTCTCGGTAGAGGCGATCGCGTACTTGGCGAGATGTCACCAGTTTTCCTTCCTGACCTGCAAAGGGAGAATCATTAACTGAGAAGGTCATCTGCAATGTAGGTTCATCTACCTTAATCAAGGGCAGAGCTTGGGGATCGTTAGGACAGGTAATAGTTTCTCCAATGTTGGCATCCGCAAAACCAGCTACGGCAACAATATTTCCGGCACTAGCTTCCGTGATATCAATTCTTTTTAGGCCATCAAAGCCCATGAGCTTAGAGACTTTAGTTTTAAAGATGCTGCCATCTTCCCGGATTAGTGCTGCTTGTTGCCCTGCGGTAATTATCCCGTTGTGAATTTTGCCAATAATGATTCTGCCTAGGTATTCGGAATAATCCAAGGTAGTAACTTGGAGTTGCAGAGGAGCGTTGGGGTCACCGACTGGGGGTGGAACGTGTTGGAGGATTGCCTCGAATAGAGGCTGCATATCAACACTTTCATCTTCAAGGTTATTCTTGGCAAAACCGGTCATGCCGGAGGCGAAGAGATAGGTGAAATCGCACTGGTCTTCATCTGCGCCTAGTTCTAGGAATAGGTCTAATACTTTGTCGATCGATCCGTAGGGATCTGCTTGAGATCGGTCAATTTTATTCACTACCACGATCGGCCGCAACCCTTTTTCTAGGGCTTTCTTCAACACAAATCTGGTTTGGGGCATAGGACCTTCGTTGGCATCCACAATCAGAATGCAACCATCCACCATCCCTAAAACCCGCTCCACCTCACCTCCAAAGTCGGCGTGGCCGGGGGTATCGATGATATTAATCAAGGTTTCGCGGTAGGTGACGGCAGTATTTTTGGAAAGAATCGTGATCCCTCTTTCCCGCTCTAGATCATTAGAATCCATGACACAAATTGGTACTTCTTCCCCTTCGCGGAAAATGCCGGATTGTTTGAGGAGTGCATCCACTAGGGTAGTTTTACCGTGGTCAACGTGGGCAATAATAGCGACATTACGAATAGGAATAGACATAAATTGTGTCCGAGAATTGTTAACTGATTAGAATAATTTTCAATCTTTATTTACAATTATAACTGATCTAGAGAGCCTAAGGCATATTTTTTGGGAAAGTACTAATTGGCGATCGCTTGGTGCAGATCTTCGGGCGACATATAGGGATGAATCACATTACCATCTTTGAAATAGGCAATCCGATTAGTTTTCTTAGCTACATCTGGCTCATGAGTAACAAGGATTACGGTAATTCCACTATGATTTAAGTCAGTAAAAATTTGCATCACTTCTTCCGTAGTCCGGGAATCCAAAGCCCCGGTAGGTTCATCAGCAAGGATTAATACAGGACGATTAACAATGGCACGGGCGATCGCTACCCGTTGTTGTTGTCCTCCAGAAAGCTGATTGGGGCGATTTCCCATCCGATTCCCCAACCCTACTTTCGCTAAGGCATCGGCCGCTCTTTCTTCCCTTTCCTTCATCGCAACTCCAGCATAAAGCATAGGCAGCATGACGTTTTCCATCGCACTCAACTGAGCTAAAAGATGAAATTGCTGGAACACAAAACCAATTTTCAGGTTCCGAATATCTGCTAATTCATCATCAGATAAAGTTGCTACTTCTATGCCATCTAGATAATAACTTCCAGAAGTGGGGCGATCGAGGCAGCCAATGATATTCATCATAGTAGATTTTCCAGAACCAGAAGTTCCCATGATCGAACAATATTCCCCTTCTTGAATAGTTAAATTCACTCCCTTCAAAACCTGTACTTCTGTATCAGCTATCCCATAGGTTTTGGTAATATTTTCTAGCTGAATAACAACCGGAGTATTTACTTTGTAATCTAATAAACTAAGAGTTGAACTATTCATAAAATAAAATTAAACAAATTAATTTCTAATCATTCTCTAAAACTTTCCATTAAATATTTTTCTTTACCTCCTTTACCTTCTTCCTCAAGCAATACTCCCCCGCTTGCGACTTTCCTTATAGGAAACTCCCACATTTTTGATCCCAGATTTAATCATTTGTTGCTCTAGAAGACTAAAGAAACGAGATCGATCGCTTCCCCGCACCACTGCCTGATTATGAGCTTCTGCCAAAGCTACTGGATAGCCATAGCCTTTTTGGACTTGGGCGATAACTAAACTTAGCGATCGACCCAATAAATCTTGATCTAAAGCTACCCATTCTGGCATCTCAATTCTAGCAATTTCTGAACCCACATGGAGATAGCAAAAATAAACTCGATGCTGACCATAGCTATCTAAAATTTTGGTAGAACTCCGCCAGAGGGGACTCCGCTGTCCCGGTTCTAAAACACTTCCCCAGAGATTGCTATCTCGCAAAGGATCAAATATCTGACAAGGTAATTTATTCACCTTATCGACACAATTAACTACACAATTATGAGTCGGAAAAGTACAAGCGGGTAAGCGCAGAAAGTTCAAACTTTCACTACTACGAGAAGAACTAATGTAACCAATTAAGGGGATTTTTGCTGCTGCTAACTGATCCCATGCTGCCAAGATAGGCTGAATAATTTTCTCCCGTGCTTCTGGAGGTAAAGTTTCTAAAAACCAATAAATTAAAGAGCCATCTACTAGAGATAGTAGAGGAGCAGCAGATTTTCTAGCGAGTAAATCTTGGATTTCTAGAGCCAATTCTGCCAACATTACAGTTTCGGAAACCGTACGCCGATAACCCATCCATTCTTCAGTTTTAATTCCCCATTTTTGAGAAATATATAAATCTTCTTGGCGGTAAAATACTTC
>JANMHD010000154.1:0-4070 GCA_031374985.1 Coleofasciculaceae cyanobacterium OTE_70_metabat_329
GAAACCCTTTGACCCAGTGCAGATTTCTCAACAGATCAGCCAATTATTAGGATGGGATTAGTTTACAAAACTTAGATTTATTTAACTTTCTACCCAGGATATTGTGTACTTCTCCAAACTTTCTCCACATTTTTGGAATAACTTAGAGTCAATAATCAAGTTTTTAAAACCTGTTATTCCTATATCAAGCTCCACTTCAACTAGAACATTTATACAATTTGATCACAAGGGGCTTAAGCCCCCTGTTTGTCCTAAGTATAGTAGCGAGCTCTATAGCAGGAGCAAACTTGAGGACTTTATCAAGATTATTAAATCTAGACTTTAACATTTTATAGATATCTACGGTGAGATGATTTTCTTGACTACCAAACGAATTTTAGTAATAGATGATGAAGCTCCAATCCGGGAAGTAGTTGCTGCATCCCTCCAAAAATTAGGGGGCTGGGAAGTTGTCTTGGCAGCTTCAGGGCGGGAAGCATTACAACAAATTGATATCACACCACCAGATGCGATCGTTCTCGATGTAATCATGCCGGAAATGGACGGCTTAACTTTTCTTAAATATCTCCGGGCTGACCCAGTAGCTCAGTCTATTCCGGTGGTGCTATTAACAGCAAATAGCTATCTATTCGATGCCTATCTTTTTCGGCAAATGGGTGTAGTTTTATCTGTAGATAAACCCTTTAGCCCTAAAACTTTAATTCAACAAATGACCGATGTCTTAGCATGGTAAGTCCTTAACTTTAGGCTGATCCCCACCTCTAAAACGGAGTTACTAAAAAAATTAATGAGACTTTAACTATTTTTCATGATTTCTCCACAATTTCTCCATAATTCCTCTCTATATTTAGATGTTAGTGAAGTAAATTATTAACAGGATTCGTAGTCAAGATTTCTAGTTAAGCCTCTACTCCTCAAAATTTGCCGGAATATCTTCTATCAATGAGGACTTTCAAGGCTTTTTCACGAATTTTACCGAGAGGAATTTGAAGATGAATCCATGCCCTTGTTGCTCTAATTCCATGCTGCGTCACTTTCGTAACCACCAGACCTACTGGTTTTGTCGAAGTTGCTGGCAGGAAATGCCCCTTCTAGAGAATCATTGGGATAGTGTGACTTTTGTTCCTCTAAAAATAGAACTGAATTTATTATCTCCACAACTTGTTTTGCTGAACACTTAGGATTATAGTTTTAACTAACCTGCTATATCTATAGGTACGAATTTACTAATTTTTGGGTTTCCTCTAGGTTACACACTTATGAAAAATGTCGATCAGTTCTATCAATGTAAAGTTTCAGCACCAAATTACTTGCCAGAAAAGGAGCCTGTTACTTGGCAATTGCGTTGTTATTTACAAATTTTTCTAGGTAGGTCTGGAGAGCAGATTGCTCTCATTTCAGATTTGGGTTGTGAGATAAGTTGGTTTGTACCCCATCGTTTAGAATTACTAGCCACTCAGATTGTCCAAGAATTTGACCTAGATACCGATCGCTTAATTTGGATTGAACATGACCCGGCCGGTGTAGGAACTTTAGACTCTAGCAATCTAGCTACGGAACTCAGTCAGGTTTTATTTCAATGGCAAGACGGAAAAGCAAGCAATCCCCAATGGTATGAATTGAGTGCAGAAATGGTTAAAACTTTGACCCAGAAAATGTCAGAAGCAGCTTTAGTCTAGGTAAGGGATTAAAGTCGTGCTTGGGTATCTAGGAATTAAGCTTACTAGTGATTAATGCTAGGGCAACTAGGGGGGCAGTAACTGCTCTCAGAATCCTTTTGCCTAGGGAAACAGACTGGAAGTTATAGGCGATCGCTTCCTCTGCTTCCTGCTCTGTAAATCCGCCTTCGCAGCCCGTGAGAATGGCTAACTCTGCTAATTCTGGTAAGAGATCGGCTTCTGGTAAGAGATTAGCCAGATAAGGCGCATTCTGTCGGGGAGTGCAGATATATTTATGCTTAAGGTTGGCAGTTAGGTCTAAACTGGCTTTGAAAGTCAGGGGATCAAGAATTTGGGGGACAATACGCCGTTCTGATTGTTCGGTGGCTTCTTGGGCGATAGCCCGCCAGCGTTGAATTTTGTTGGGACTAGGACGGAGGAGAGTACGATCACTAATTATAGGGATCACCCGCCTCACACCTAATTCTGTGGCTTGATATACCACTTCATCAAAGCCATTTTTAGGTAAGGCCGCCATCAGGGTAACTTTAGTCGGTAGTTCATTATCCACTTCCCAAGGTTCTAGAATTTTGCCTGCCACCTCCCCCACTCCTGTAATTGCCACCAGCCAATTTCCTCCCTGACCATCTAATACAATTACCTGATCCCCAGCTTGGAGGCGGAGGACACGGTAGAGGTAATGTTGTTGAGGTTTGGTGAAGGTAACTAGCTGGTTTTGTTTTTGATTTGGATCAATAACTAGGCGTTGGGGCATATTAGTCTAAAGTTTTGAGATAAGCCTCGATCGCTTCTGCTGCCAGTTGATTCATGGGTTTACCCTGTTTTGTGGCCGCAGTTTTTAGGGATTGGTACAAATCATCTTGAACTCCGACTCGATAGCGATTTTTACCCCCAGAAACTTGGGTTGGCTGATCCCCTTTGGTACTGGCGGTTTGATATTCATCACTAAATTGTTGAAGAGCCTCAAAGCCTACTCGATCGCAGAAATCACCAAAACTTTCAGCTTTTTTCCGAGACTTCTTAAAGTAGACAAACATCGGTTCTAGGAAAGTCTCCAATTCAGCGATGGGCATTTTTTCTGTGAAAGGTCGTGCCAAGCGGGTTTGATGGAGAGAACCACCGAGCCATACTTGATAAGCTTCGGGGAAACTACCCACAAAACCCAATTCCGCCATGTAAGGACGGGCGCAACCGTTGGGGCAGCCGGTCATGCGGATGACAATGGGTTCTTGGGGTAAACCAACTTTGTTTAAAACCTCATTGATCCGATCAAGAATACCGGGGATTACTCTTTCTGATTCGGTAATAGCCAGACCACAGGTAGGCAGGGCAGGGCAAGCCATAGAATAACGATAGAGGGGATCGATTTTCTCAGGATTGATTTGGACTCCGTAGCGATCGCAAAGAGCCGTAATTTCATCCCGATCGCCCGGATCAATGTCATAGAAAAGCAAACTCTGACTGGCGGTTAAGCGCATAGGCAGTTGGAATTTCTCCACAATTTCCCGTAGTGCCGTGCGTAGTTGCCAAGTTCCCGCATCTTTGACCCTGCCGTTATCAATGGAAATTCCTAAAAATAACTTCCCATCTCCCTGTTCTTGCCAACCTAAGTAATCTACATACTTAAATTCCGGCAATTTCTTCTGGGGAGCAATAGGTTTACCAAAATAACTTTCTACCTGAGTCCGAAATTTTTCCACTCCCCAATCATTGATCAGATACTTCATCCGGGCATGACGGCGGCTGACTCGATCGCCATAATCTCGCTGGGTTGCCACGATTGCTTTCACAAAATTATAGATATCATCCTTTTCTATATAACCAATGGGATCAGCAGCCCTAGCAAAGGTTTCTTCCTTGTTATGAGTCCGCCCTAAGCCACCCCCAGCAAAGATATTAAACCCCTGTAATTCTCCTTTTTTGTTGGTAATTACCACAGCAGTTAAATCTTGGGTAAACAAATCTACCGAGTTATCCCCCGGTACTGTCACCGCACACTTAAATTTCCGGGGCATATACTGAGCGCCATAGATCGGCTCTTCCCCTTCATGGAAAACTGTCCCGTTGCCATTGCTTTGTCTAGCTGCCTTCACTTCCGGGGCTTCTTCGGCAGTAATGGCCATTTCCCCATCCAGCCAAATTTCGTAGTAAGCCCCAGTTTTAGGGGTCAACAGGTCAGCAATATTATCGGCATATTCCCAAGCTAATTGGTATTCGGGGCGGTTTCTATAGGGAGCCGGGGGCGCCATAATATTCCGGTTCAAATCCCCACAAGCCCCTAGGGTAGAACCCATATTTTTGACAATGGTAGCGATCGCAGCTTTGAGATTTTTCTTGAGGATGCCGTGGATCTGAAAACCTTGGCGAGTTGTTACCCGCAGAGTTTCGTTG
>JANMHD010000163.1:0-2449 GCA_031374985.1 Coleofasciculaceae cyanobacterium OTE_70_metabat_329
ACTTCGATAAATAATTCGGTATCTGCCAGACGGATACGATCGCCTGTAGTGGGTCCAAAGGTATCGGCGTAGGCGCGGCGGCTCATTCTATAGCTCATGGTGTCTCCCAAATTTACCAATTTTCAACAATCCTTATCCTACCTTTTACCTGTGCATTGAAAAAGTTCTGTATACTGACAAAATCCCACTAATATCCTACTGATACCTATTGAGAACCCTTAAGAATTATGAAATCTTCAAGAATTTTTGTGTCATTACTGCTGATATTTGTCCTATTCATTTCTGGGTGTACGATCGTGGAATCTGGCAATGTGGGGATTGTTTCGAGCTTTGGTAAAGTCCAAGCTGAACCTGTGGAGCCGGGAATTAGTTTTGTATTTCCGGGATTGCGAGATATTAATCAGTTGAGTATTCGGACGATCGCTTTACCAGAAGAATTTACTTCCCTAACCAAAGATTCTCAGAAAATCATCGTGGCGGCCACTGCCACCTTCTCGATCGCTCCTCAGGCTGCCCCCCAGGCCTATATCCAAATTGGCAGAAACGTCCAGACCATCCAAGCTACCGTAGTCCAGCCCGTTCTTCTATCGGCAGTAAAAAATGTTATCTCCCAGTATGCCATGACTTTTATTATTGAAAATCAGGCGATCGTAGCTACGGAGATCAGAGCGGATATTATTAAGCAACTCCAGCAGGCAGGTTATATTAATTTTCAAGATTTCAATGTCACCGGATTTATTCTTGATCCTGATGTCCAAAAAGCTGTGGAGCAAAAACAGATTGCTATCCAAGAGCAGGAAAGGAAAAAGACGGAGCTAGTCACGGCGGGGATTGAAGCCGAACGACTCAAAGCCTTAGATTCTGCCCTAACGGAGAGAATTTTAATGAAGCAAGCGATCGATAAATGGAATGGTAATTCTTTGGTTCCCCCCACGGCCACAGGACAATCAAATATTTTATTATCTAAGTAAATTAAAGATCAAAATATTTATGCCTAAATCAACTATTACCTATTGGAATGCCTTAACTCCTGAGAATCAAGGGCAGTGGACTCCGGTTCAGGGGCTGGAAGGAATGTTAGAAGAATTAACCTTGAGTGTAGATGAGAGTACGGGCGAATATACTCGCCTGACCCGTTTTCTCCCCGGTGCAGATACAGGAGCTTTTGGGGGCAAAAATCATGGTTATCCAGAAGAGGTTTTTATTGTCAGTGGTCGGTTGTACGATCGAGCTTTTGATATGTGGCTAGAAAGTGGGCATTATGCCAGTCGACCTCCCGGAGAAACTCACGGTCCTTTTAAGACAGATATTGGTTGTGTTGTCCTAGAGGTATCGTTCCCAAATCGATTTAATCAATAAATTCTGAGAGTACTATTTAATGGTTTCTTTCAATACTTTATGTAAAATTTTAGAGAAAGGAAAAGTATTTTTCTACATCCTACTTAGTAGTTTATCGTATTCTCCATGAGAACCAATCCAAAACCATACAATCACATCTTTTCTATTAATCCTGCCTAAAGCCCTCCAGCCAATCCCAACTCTTACAGACCAAATTTGTTCTCTTGCATTAATTTCTTTAAACTCTAAACTTGGGTGGTTTGGATCATTTTTCCAGAGTTGATAGTTTTTCCTTGCTGCTTTCTTAACTCTTTCAGGTAGTTCTTGAAATCTTCTGATAAAATCTAAGCTTAGTTCTGACTTCATAACTCATCGAAGCCCATTACTTTTGTTCTTCCTTCTTGAGAATCTTCTAAGGCTTTTCTGGCTATTTCTTCAAGAAGCAGACTTTCTTGGGGTTTTGAAAGTGTCTCTTGCCATTTCATTTCATTCTCAATATCTTCTAAAAATTGTTCGGCAAGCTCGTCTTGAATTGCGATTGGTAGACTTTGTGCTTGTTGAATTACGTTGCTTAAAAGTTTAGAAATCATAAAGTTAATTATGCCAAGTTTTTGTTATTTTGCTAGTCTAACGTGAGAAAATTTCTTTGACCGCCTAAAGAAGATTGTTTTAGGTTGATTGATGAGCGATCGCAAAACTTAGCTAGTTTTTTGATAATATTTTACCAAATATTGCCTGAGTAGAGAAAAGCTACACGAAAAATAACCTTGACTTTTTTTTGGGCTGGAAATCTCTACTGCCCAAGTCCTAGTTCTGATATACTCATCAGTAAAGCAGTCCCACACAGGGGAAAATAGTCTATGGAATGGCACGTGAGCGACGCTCAGAGTTTGGCAATTATTGATCAGGAAATTGGCGACCACCTATTTACCCCAGCTGAATACGAAATTGTCCGTAGGGTAATCTATGCCACAGCGGATTTTGAATATAAGTCCTTGATTAATTTCTCAGAAAGGGCTTTGCAAGCAGGGGCAGCGGCTTTAGCTGCAAGGAGTACGATCGTGGTTGATGTACCCATGGTACAGGTGGGAATTACCCCTTTTATTCAAAC
>JANMHD010000263.1:0-8084 GCA_031374985.1 Coleofasciculaceae cyanobacterium OTE_70_metabat_329
CCCTCGAAACAAAACCCCGTGGGGTAACACCTCCGCCATTGTTCCACTCTCATCCAGATGATGCAGCATATGCTGGACAAAGGCAAAATCCGCCTTAGAACTTGGTGCTAACCGCCCATACTGACTAAAGCGATCGTCCGACTCAAACAGCTTATTAGCACTCCAATGTGCCGAAAACGGTGGATTTGCCACAACCGCCTCAAACCGCATTCCCTCATGCTGCGGACGCTCCAAAGTATCCTCTTGCCGCAAATCAAAATTCCGATAATGCACCCCATGCAAAATCATATTCATCCGGGCAAGGTTGTAGGTCGTGCGGTTCATCTCCTGCCCGTAATAATCCCCAACCTCATCCACCTCCCGCGCCACTCGCAACAGCAACGAACCCGATCCACAAGTAGGGTCATACAAAGACTTCAGCCGTTTTTTCCCTGTCGTCACAATCTTCGCCAACACCTTAGAAACCTGCTGAGGTGTATAAAACTCCCCCGCCTTCTTCCCTGCTCCACTGGCAAACTGCCCAATCAAATACTCATAGGCATCCCCCAGCACATCACTCTCGCTGTCATCTAACCGAAAATCAATCTTATTTAAATGCACCAAAATCTTCGCAATCAGGGCATTCTTCGCCTTGGAAGTCCGCCCCAACTTTGTCGAAGTTAGATCCAAATCCTCAAACAAATGATCAAAATCTTCCTCACTCTCCTCCCCCATCGTCGATCGCTCGATGTTATTCAGTACCTGCGTTAAATCCTCCAGAATAAACACCGAACTCTTTTCAAAATCCTCCTCCGTCAGCTGATCAATCTCCTCCGTCTGCTTATTCCCCAAAGCCCGCTTTGCCAAAGCTCCAAACAACTCCGATGGCTTCAAGAAATACCCCAACGCCGCAATCGACTCCTCTTTAATAGCCTCTAAATATTCCTGACCCTCTGCTGACGACTCATCAAGCCCCAAAAAATCAATCTTATCCTCCGCCAAAATACCATTAGCAAAAAGATACTGACGCTCCGACAGATACTTATAAAAAATAAACCCCAAACAATAATCCCGAAACTCATCGGCATTCATCTTGCCCCGCAGCGAGTCGGCAATATTCCAAAGTTGGGTTTCTAATTTTTTCTTTTGTCCGTTTTGCCCGTTTTGTCCGTTCGTCATTGATCTCTCGTACTAGCCGATCGCTAGCAATGCAAAAAATATTATTCGATTAGAGTATAGACCGTGGGTTAGTTGCTTTGTACTTGATCGCTTAATAGCTGCTGTGAGACTGCAACCAGTTAGCAAGTTTCTGTATCTCGGTTTCTTGGGTGGCTTGACTAGCTGCAAGTTCCCAAAAATATTGAGCAGCATCAACTTCTGAAGCGGTTAACTCAACTCCATTTATCGCCAAGAAGGTGTAGACCGCAATTAAGGCTATACGCTTATTACCATCAACAAAGCAATGATTTTTAACAAAACCATAACCATAGGCAGCAGCAAGTTCAGATAAAGTTGCTTGCTGGTCACTATAGTAGTAAAGATTTTGAGCTTTGCAGAGAGTTGAATCTAAAGCCCCTTGATTGAGAGTACCTGGACTGCCACCAGACTCTGCCAAAATTTCCCGATGAATCGCTACCACATCTCGATCGCTAAGCCAGTGGGGTTCCTTCATTAGGCAAGGTCAATTAGGGCATTTCGATATTTTTTTATTCCCCGGCGAGCAATTTCCATCTTGTTCGCAAAGTCTGGATCGAAGGCAGAAATTTCGTAGCCATGGGGGGTTTTGGTTAGGTAGAGAGCATCACCATCATCGATATTGAGGTTGGTTGCAATTTCTTTAGGAATAATTACACTTAGGGAATTACCCCGCTTTTTAACATTGAGCAGCATAAGTTTTTCTTTTGAGGGATGATTCTAGCTTAACATCTGTAGCAACAAATGTTGAAACATTAACCGTGACTTGTTGGCAAGAAACTAGAAGTTAGGCAGATTGAAATTATTGGCGAGGCAACTAGAAGGATTTCACCCGATACCCAAGCAAAAATGACCGAGATTGCTCGTAATCTAGAAAAACTGGAAATAAATGTATGACTCCGCCCTTTCGGGCGGGGGGATCAAGCTCAAGTTTTTTTATCAATGCTATGGTTGCTGAGCGAAGCCGAAGCAATGCTCCAAGGTGCGGAGAATTTGACCTTTGAAAAAATTAAAAAGAAATGATCAAATAATTATCTTGAAACTTTGCCCCCTTGACTGGTTGACCGCTTAGCTGGGGTGGCAATTCTAGATTGCGGCGTTGATCCCCTGCCTCGATCGTGACTTCTGGCCCCGATTGCGTTATCTTCACTTGTTTTTTGTCAAAATTGGGCAGATACAAACTTACTTGGCGTTTGGCTACATCAATAGCGATCGGTCTAGGAGCGTTGGTAGTTTGGGTAAAATCTGGCAGAGCCTCAATCAGAGAATCCCAACTAACATTTTTACTAGTATCCCTAGAAGGTAAAGCTACTATGGGCAGAGAGAGAAACTCGTCCGTGAGATATTGCTGAGATTGGTTGAGCAATACTCCTGCTACAGTGATTCCTACTTGTTGGGCGGCTGCCCAGAGGTATTGAGCCGTAGCGATCGATACTGCATCCCCGGTGGTGACTAGGTAAGCAACAAATCTTCGGGGGTCTGCGATCGCTGCTTTTCCCCGCTCCAACAGATTATTTGCTTCTAGGGTAGGTTCTGGGGCAAAATTATCCAAACTCCAGGTGACATTTAATACAGCACTGGTGACAGGAGCCACGAAGGGGGCAACGGTTTTACCCAGTTCCGAGGTAAGAAATACTTGGCGAAACCGACGCACATACCAGCTTACAGTTTCTGGTAGTCCCAAGGATCGCAGAGTAGATGGGTCTCCGGCGCCATCATAGACGATCGCATCATAATCACCACTCTGATCGTATTCTCGCAAAGCATTCAAAGCCAGAACATTATCCATGCCCGGAAAGATGCCTAGTTCCTCGCCATAAACATTCTTAAGAATGGGACTACGGAGATACTTTGCCTCTAGGTTTTTTGCCTCTTCCCAACTTTTTGAGAGCAGGTTAGCTATTTGTAATTGCCAGGCCATCAGGTTTGGTTCTACAGTCGTGGGAGTATCCTTATCTAAATCAACTCCTAACAACAAAGGAAAAGCCGGACTAGTATCTTGGGTTAGCAATAGGACTCGCTGCCCTTGACGGGCTAATTTTTTTGCTGCGGCGATCGCCACAGTAGTTTTCCCCGTCCCTCCCTTACCCAAGAAAGTTACAATTAGTGCCATGAAATTCTCCTAGAGGCGTAATGCGCCTAAATTTTTTTAAGCAGGTTTTTAAGTAGTTTTCAATTCATCAGCAAAAAACCAAGTACTGGATTTGTCTGAAAATTCCACCACCCAGCCTACACCGCTGCCATCGACCATTTTGTAGTTTTTAATAGTCCCTACCTGGCCAAGTTTACCTGCTATTTCTGCTGAGACCCGATCGCGCAACCGAATGATTTTTACCCGCTGACCAATTTCCATGTTACTTCTCTAGTGCGATTAACCAAACCATATTTTAACGGAAGGAGGCTACCTACGTAAAGCCTTAGATGATCTTAAAACCCCAAATCTACTGCCACACGATGGGCGCAGGCAAAACCAGAAAAAGCCACAGCGTTTAGCCCCTGCCCCGGAAAGGTACTATCCCCAACGCAATATAAGCCAGGAACTGCTGTGCGGTTAAAGGGCATTCCTAATAATCCCCAGAGCTTCTGACGGGGAATGGGGCCATAGGTGCCATCTTCTCGCCCCAAAAAGCGGCGGTGCGATCGGGGTGTTCCTATTTCCATAAAATCTAAGCCTTGATTCAAGCCGGGGAAGATATGCTCTAAGCGATCGATCAACTTCTCGGCAGCGGCTTCCTTATGCTGAGTATATTCGGCTGGGGATAAACCCTGCCATTCTTCTACCCAACTAGGCGTAAAAGTATGAATAATATGATGCCCCTCTGGAGCCAAACTGGGATCGAGCAAGGTGGGAATCGAGACAAAAATTGTCCCTTGGGATTTTTCCATAGCCCCCCATTCTTCCAAAATAACGTGGTGGCATTCAGTCCCCGGCGGTAAAACCTCTGCGGCGACTCCCAGATGAATACTTAAGAAACTCGGAGATTTCTTGTATCTTGTTTGCCATTGCTTTTCAGCCCTTGGCATATCAGCGGCGGGTAATAACTTCTCAAAAGTATCCCAGCGAGTAGCATTGGAAATAATTCGTTTAGCCCGGTATTCTTGACCAGAAGCTAGTTTGACACCTACGGCTTGGTTGCCTTCTAAGATAATTTTGGCTACCTTAGCTTTGTATTGAATCTTGCCCCCAACTTTTTCTAAACCTTCTACTAGCTTTTGAGCGATCGTCCCTACCCCGCCCTTGGGATAGTTGATGCCCCCATAATGGCGATCGGCAAACACCATCCCCGCATTGATCATGGGAGTTTGATCGGCCGGGACTACAGACCAGATATAGCATTCCATATCAATAAATTGGAGCAACTTGGGGTCCCTGATATATTGGCGAGCTAGATCTCCTACATTTTGGGGTAAGTAGCGAGCCAATCCTAGACAGGCTAAGGGATTCTTGAAAAATACTCTAGTTAGATAGCCCAATTCTTCTAAGGATAATAATTCCATCGAGTTGAGGCAGTTAAATACTTTCCAACACTCTCCATAAAACTTTCTGATCCCTGCGGCTTCCTGGGGAAATAGGCTAGTTAGTTCTTGCAAAAATTTTTCATAATCTTGATGAACTTTTAAATCTAAGTTTCCCGGCAGATGGTAGTGGACTTGGACTGGATCGGGGATAGTTTCTACTTTCATATCCACGGCCGCCAAGGCACGGGTGAGAAGATTTGTGGTTCCTCGATCGCCAAAACCAAAAATCATGGAAGCTCCCACATCAAAGTGATAGCCTGAACGCTCAAAATACCCAGAACTACCGCCGGGAATTATATAGCTCTCTAAGACAAGCACCTTAGCTTTTTTAGCCGCTAACTGGGTAGCAGTAACCAAGCCCCCAATCCCAGAGCCAATAATAATTGCATCAAATTCTGGTTGAATTTCTTGAGGAGTTGAGGACACTGTTAAAGAGGTAGGCATGTAAAGGTATATTAATTTTTTTCTAGTTTACCCTGTTATTACGAGCTTAACTACAGCACTGTTAGCTCACCTCTAGGTAGCCGATAACAATCTTTCCTAAATAATTTACGATCGCCCTAGTTGTTTATCTAGAATTTATTAGTTTTTCAGGAAATTCATTAAGCTATATTAAGAATACCTATAGTAAATATATTTTTTCTTAACAGATGTGTACAAACTATTTCTAGTTCGAGAAAAGCAAGTTATCACTAGAACTATAGCAATCCCAAAAGATTTATTTAAGGGGGCGTACCCAGAGGGTGCGCCCCTTTTACCCCTCTAGAATTTAGTAAATCCTTTAGAATTGTGATCATTAGCTGTCCCTAAGCAGAGGAGTTAACCCATGACTGAAGTTGACAGATACTATCAAATATTAGAAGTAACACCCGGTGCCACCGCTGAGGATATCAACCAATCCTACCAAGACCTCTCATGGATTTTTCGTCCCGATCGCTTTGTGGGGAACCCCCGCCTCCAGAAAATTGCCCAGCATAAGCTCCAAGAAATTAATGATGCCCATGACCAGCTAACAGCGCTTCGTTCAGCCCCCCTGCCTGCCTCAAGGTCTGCTTCCTATCCCCAAGCCTACTATCCCGCCTACTTGCCCCGCTACGACGACTCCTACCCACCAAAAGCTGGCTCATCTCCCAGAGGCCAAGACCGGCAGGGTAGTTTTGAAGCTGTTACTAGGGAATACCAAGGGACAAAACAAGCTAGACAAAGGGAAGTTTCCACTTGGCTAGACTAGGTAAACTACCCCCAAGCCCTTGGCAAAGTAAGCTAGAATTAGCAGGAAATTCTAGTAGATTATATGTAAACGGATTATCTATGGCAGCTACCTATTCTTTTGATATTGTGAGTGACTTCGATCGCCAAGAGCTAGTAAATGCGATCGATCAGACTAATCGAGAAATTCAATCCCGCTACGATCTTAAGGACACCAAAACCATACTAGAGCTAGGGGAAGAGGCAATCACTATCAACTCTGATAGCGAGATGACCCTAGATGCTGTCCATATGATTATGCAAACCAAGGCAGCAAAAAGAAGTCTTTCTCTAAAAATCTTTGACTACGGCAAAATCGAAGCAGCTGGAGGCAATCGAGTCCGGCAGGAAGTAAAACTCAAAAAAGGCATCAGTCAAGAAGTTGCTAAACAAATTAGTAAGTTAATTCGGGATGAGTTCAAAAAAATTCAACCATCAATTCAAGGAGATGCAGTCCGAGTGGTGGCCAAGGATAAGGATGAGTTGCAGGGAGTAATCCAAAGGTTAAAGCAAGAAGATTTGCCGGTGGCGTTGCAGTTTACCAATTATCGGTAAGGGAAGGAGGTAAAGGAGGTATAGGCAGGTATAGGAGGTAAAGAATTTATTGCAGGGCGATGATGAATTACTAATCTGGATTTTAGGTAAAAATAACTATGATTACTCGTTATGATGCCAGTACTATCTATCTGCCCACGGCGGCAGAACTTCCCTATTCTGATGGTGCGCCTGTGGATAACGAATTTCAGAATTTGATTCCTAATCTTTTGCGATCGATCCTCTCCTTTGCTTGGCAAGGGCGTACTGATTGGTTTTTTGGTGTAGACATGGGAATTTACTACGATCCTACAAAACCTGCGGTAGTTCCTGATTGCTTCTTGAGCTTAGGGGTGGAAAGATTCAAGGGTGGTGATGATATTGGCAGATTAAGTTATGTCCTTTGGGAAGAAGATTATGTCGCACCGATTCTAGCCATTGAAACTGTTTCTAAGACCTATGGAGGTGAGTATGAAAAGAAACGAGATATTTATGCCCAACTGGGAGTGTTGTACTATGTAGTCTTTTTGATCAAACCTAAATCTCGGCGGGGACATCAAATTTTAGAGATTTATCGCCTAGTGGAGGGAGAATACCAATTACTATCGGCAGAGCAAGTATGGATGCCAGAGATAGGATTAGGGTTGGGAAAAGAACGGGATATCTATGACGAACGAGTCAGGAATTGGCTCTACTGGTATGACGAATCAGGTGATCGTCTCCCTACTCCAGAGGAACTAGCAGTTTTAGCTAATCAAGAACAAGAACGGGCTAATCAAGAAAGAGAGAGAGCCGATCGCCTTGCCCAGAGATTACGAGAATTGGGCTTAGACCCAGAAGACCTTAGCTAGTGAAAAAAAGTTATTATCCCTGATTTTATGAAAGACACCATCATTATTCGTGGCGCTCGGCAGCATAATTTGAAAAATATTGACCTAGAGTTGCCCCGCGATCGCTTAATTGTCTTTACCGGGGTTTCAGGATCAGGAAAATCTTCCTTGGCTTTTGATACCATTTTCGCCGAGGGACAACGGCGCTATGTAGAATCCTTAAGTGCTTACGCTCGGCAATTTTTGGGGCAGTTAGATAAGCCTGATGTGGATGCGATCGAAGGGCTGAGTCCTGCCATTTCTATTGACCAAAAATCTACTTCCCACAATCCCCGATCAACAGTAGGTACAGTAACAGAAATTTATGATTACCTACGCCTCCTCTTCGGCAGGGCTGGCACACCCCATTGTCCCCTGTGCGATCGCAATATTGCCCCCCAAACCATTGATGAAATGTGCGACCAGATCATGGCCCTGCCTGATGGGACAAAGTTTCAAGTCCTTGCTCCGGTAATTAGAGGCAAAAAAGGAACTCACCAAAAATTACTCTCTAGCTTGGCTACAGAAGGCTTCGTCCGGGTGCGGATCAATGGGGAAGTACGAAACTTAGATGACAATATCGAACTGGCAAAAACCCACACCCACACGATCGAGGTGGTGATCGATCGCCTAGTGAAAAAGTCCGATCTTCAAGCCCGGTTAGTAGATTCCCTAAATACCTGTCTCAAGCGGAGTGAGGGAACGGCGGTGATTAGTATTGTGGAAGAAAAGAAGGAGGTA
>JANMHD010000279.1:0-3327 GCA_031374985.1 Coleofasciculaceae cyanobacterium OTE_70_metabat_329
CCCGTCCCCGAAAAATATTAGTCATGGTGCAAGCTGGAGCTCCGGTGGATGCAGTCATCAAGCAATTGCAGCCATTGTTAGAAAACGGTGACATGATCATTGATGGAGGCAACTCCCTCTACGAAGACACCGAGCGCCGCACTAGGGAATTAGAACCTACAGGTTTAGGATTTGTCGGCATGGGGGTCAGTGGTGGCGAAGAAGGCGCCCTGAATGGCCCAAGCCTGATGCCGGGGGGAACGGAAACCGCCTATAAAGAATTGGAGCCGATCCTCCTGAAAATTGCGGCCCAAGTAGATGATGGGGCTTGTGTCACCTACATTGGCCCCGGTGGGGCTGGTCACTATGTCAAAATGGTACACAATGGGATTGAGTACGGCGATATGCAACTTATTGCTGAGGCTTACGACTTGTTGAAAAATGCCCTAGGTTTAAACCGTCAGCAGTTGCAGGAAATCTTTGCAGAATGGAACACCACCGATGAACTTAATTCCTTCTTGATTGAAATTACGGCAGATATTTTCAAATATATCGATCCCGAAACTCAGCAGCCCCTAGTGGAGTTGATCCTTGATGCGGCAGGACAAAAAGGGACAGGGCGCTGGACAGTCCAGAGTGCGCTGGAATTAGGTGTACCAATCCCCACAATGATTGCTGCTGTCAATGCCCGGATTACTTCTTCCTACAAAACAGAGCGGGTAGCCGCCTCCCAAGAACTCACCGGGCCTACAGGCAAGTATGAAGGAGATACCAAGGAATTTATTACCAAAATTCGGGATGCCCTCTACTGCTCGAAAATTTGTTCCTACGCCCAAGGCATGGCACTTCTGAGCAAGGCATCTCAGGAATATAAATACAATTTAACCCTAAGCGAAATGGCTCGGATCTGGAAAGGAGGTTGTATTATTCGGGCGGGTTTCTTAGATAAGATTAAAAATGCTTTCAATGAAAACCCTACCCTGCCCAACCTGCTGTTGGCTCCAGAGTTTAAGCAAACTATTCTCGATCGCCAGTCGGCATGGCGGGATGTGTTAGTAGTTTCTAATCAGCTAGGTATCCCCGTCCCAGCCTTTAGTGCTTCCTTAGATTACTTCGATAGCTATCGCCGCGATCGCCTGCCCCAAAATCTCACCCAAGCTCAACGAGATTACTTTGGAGCCCATACCTATAAACGGCTTGACAAAGAGGGAAGCTTCCATACCGAGTGGGCTGAACAGGCCTAGACTGTATTTATAAGTTAAACTCAAGAAATGGGTATCAATAGCAACAGATTTTGTGATTGACTGATGAAATTGATTCCCCTAGCTCCCCCTTAATTAGGGGGAATTTTTATTTAACTCATCTTTAGAAAAATAAGGATTAGGAAGATTTCATCTATTTTTTCTTAGATTTAATTTAGACTCGTCATTATATGGAAGCCTATGGAAGCTTATAACCACAGTATTAAGAGAGTGATCGATCGCCTGACTAGAAGTATTGAGCGAGATAATTTGGTCCAAGCAACAACAGTGTCACTCCGCAAGGATCTGCGGGTCGATCGGGTAGTTTTGTACTACTTTTATAGTCAATGGCGGGGACAAGTGACTTTTGAATCTCTTAGGGATGAAAAATTTTCTATTTTAGGCTCTACTGGGGGAGATGATTGCTTTAATGATGAGTATGCCCAACTTTATTTGGCAGGACGAGTGAGGGCGATCGCCGATGTTCAAGCCGAACCCATCGAACTCTGCCATCGCGAATTTTTGGAAAGTCTTCAAGTTCGAGCCAACCTAGTTGTGCCAATCCTTACGACTAAGGGTTTATGGGGTTTGTTAGTTGCCCATCATTGTCAAGCTATTCGTCCTTGGTTAGATACAGAAATAGAGCTAATGCGGCAGGGAGCCAAAGTTCTTGCGGAAGCGCCAACAATTCGAGATAGTTAAAGCGATCGCCAAGAATATATAATTCCTAATATTGGCAGGAGATGAGATTTCCGAGTGCATTCTGGGTTTGCAGTGGTTGAAAATATTGCCCCTAGCTGTTAATTTTGGGGTGGGACTATTGACACTAGGCTAGAAATAGCAGAGCGATCGCCATTATTGTGAGCAGAAAGAGCGATCAAAGCTGTGGTTGCCACAATCGTAGCTGCGGTTGCCACAATCGTCCCTGATAATAAGGCAGTATGGGCTGATGGAAACGAGCATAGATTATGAGTGAACAACAGGCAGCAGTTTTAGCATTTCTACAACGGATGAAGCTATTTCAGTCCCTATCTCCCATCAAGCTAGAGGAAATATCTCAACAGTTTCAGCCTTGGTATTACCGAGCCAGCCAAGCAATCTTGATTAAAGAGCAGTTGCCAGAGAATTTGGTGATTATTTATCAAGGTAAGGCGCAACTTATGGGCTATGACCCCGCTACTAAGATATCCATGACCCTACAAGTGCTGCAACCGGGGGATATTTTAGGGGGGATTAGTTTAGTCCGGCAAGTGCCCACAGAGGTAGCGATCGCTTCTACGGATACTACCTGTCTGGCTCTACCCGCTAATATTTTTACTCGCCTTTTGGCTCAAGAACCAGAATTTGCGGCTCCTTGGCAGACTAGCTGTGAGTTGATGGAAGCTTTTGATATTTTGGGTCTGGTGGGGGGCAGCATAGATAACCTGTCAGAAGTGGCGGCGGCGGCGGCTCACCAAGCAAAGGTCCGCTACCTAGAGCCGGGAGAAAATTCCCTCAAGGGATGGGAAAAAGATTATCAATGGTTTGTTAGTGGTGGCGCCAGATTAAAACAGTTGCCGATTGGCACAAAAATCAATCCCAGCCAACAGCAGTTAAATCTCACCTCCGATCAGGCCTTGCGGGTAGTAGGATTTCCCAGCCGATTTATTGCTAGTCAAGCCCCGGTCTCAGCAACCATAGCTACGATCGCCTCCTCAGACAGGCGATTTTCTCCCCTATCCTCTCCAGATTTGGGTGTGCCAGAACCCGATCCCTATCCCTATATTTATGGGCGGGGACAAGTAGGCTCTGCCTTGGCTTGTTTCCAGATGTTGAGTGATTATTTCCGGTTGCCTCTAAAAAAAGAAGTAATTCGTCGGGTACTGGAAAATCAGCGATCGCGCACGGGGAATCTTTCCCTGCAAACCTGTGGAGCGGTAGCAGAACTAATTGGCTTAAATCCGGGGTTAATTAACCTACCTTCTTCTACCTTGAATCGGTTACAAACTCCAGCGTTGATTACATGGCAAGAGCAGTTAGCGATCGTCTATGCGATCACTTCCCAAGGAGTGATATTGGGCATCCCAGAAACCGGGATTAAAAAATTTAGCTTCCCCGACTTTTTGCG
>JANMHD010000282.1:0-10812 GCA_031374985.1 Coleofasciculaceae cyanobacterium OTE_70_metabat_329
GTTTGCGATCGGTAATATCTTGAGCAAAGCCAACTATTTGTTTTACCCTGCCATCAGGATGGTAGCGAAAAGGGCGATCGTGAGAATACCACCACCGCCAACTCCCATCAGCGTGCCGAATCCGATATTCCATAGCACTCAAGCCATCGTCATTGACAGTTAGGGTTTCCTGCATCTTAGCAAGAGCCAATATTTGGGGTAAATCCTCTGGGTGAATTATTTGGGGAAATAAATTTCGCCCCATCTGCTGAACTTCTAGGGGAGTGTAGCCCAAAGCATTAGTAATGTATTGATTACTATAAATATTCCGTTGCTCCTCCAGATCATAAATATAAATAAGCCCAGAAATAGAGTCGGTAATTTCCTGAAAAAGATGGTTTTGATCTCTTTGGGCTGCAACTTGGATAGCAATGAATTGATCAGTGTGCAATTCCAATTGTGCTAGGTAGTCAAGTTGCCTACCACAAAGGGGCATAATTCCCTGAGAGGTTACTAAACCTAATAACTCACCATCATCCGCAACTACCGGCAATTGATCCACTCGGTATTTTTGGAGATAGTGCAGCACCAAAGATAAATTTCTTGCTTCCCCTGAGTCTAAAATATAAGGAGGCTGAGTCATCACCATCCTTAAGGAACAATCATCTCCGGCTCTACCCTCTGCCGCTAATTTCACCACATCCCGCGCCGTCAACCATCCCTGTAACTGCCCCGCCTCCTCCACTAATAGACAATCAATCTCTAAGGCAGCGAGATAGGCGATCGCCTTTTGCAGACTAATATCAGCGCTAACTATCTGGTTAACAATAGGTACTTCACTTAGATTTGGATTATGAAAAAAAGCCACGGGTTAATAATTTATGGTTAAAAGGAGGATCGTCTTACAAGTTATCTAAACATAAATTGCTGGAAGTTCTAGGGTGAAAGGCGACTGCGGAGCCATGTCCCATCAGTTTGGAGTTGGTAGAGGAGTCGATCGTGCAACCTGCTAGAGCGCCCCTGCCAAAATTCTATCGCTTCAGGAACTATCCGCCAGCCCCCCCAATAGTCGGGACGAGGAATTTCTTGCCCAGCATACTTTTCTTCTAGGTCTGCTAAATTTTGCTCTAGAACCAAGCGATCGCTAATTACCTGACTCTGATCAGAAGCCCAAGCCCCCAACTGAGAATCCCTAGGCCGACTATGAAAATAGGCATCAGATTCCGGGGCAGATATTTTTTCTGCTCTGCCCTCAATCCGTACTTGTCGTTCCAGAGCTACCCACCAAAAGGTCAAGGCTGCCCAAGGATGCGCCTCTAGTTCTTGAGATTTCCGGCTGTGGTAGTTGGTATAAAAAATAAAACCCCGGCGATCGTAACCTTTAAGCAAAACCACCCGACTACTAGGCTTTCCGGTCAAACCCACGGTAGCCAAAGTCATGCCATTGGGGTCTGGGATTTGGGCATCTAATGCCGTCTCAAACCAGTTTTGAAATTGAGCGATCGGGTCAGAATCTACTGCTGTTTCCTTTAATTCTTGGAGATGATAATCTCTCCTTAAGTCAGCTATATCTCGATTCATAGATATTTTCCTCTTGCCAGGTAACTAGACATAAAGCCCATTTTTAAGGGGGTTGGGGGTCTCTTTTAATAAGTCTTATTGCAAAGTAGCTAAAAACTTAACTAGCTTTTGGCAGTCTACGGCAGTATTCATTTCCGTGACGCAGATTAATAGATCATGAGTACGACTATCATCCCAATTTACCAAAGCCACACCGGGATAAATGCCATGAGCAAGGGCTAAATTGATCAACTCTTGGGCAGGAATTGGGCAGGTAACGACAAATTCATGGAAAAATGCCCCACTATAGGCCAAGTGATAGCCCGGTAATGTCTGGATTTGGGCGGCCAAGGTGTGAGCTTGTTGCAGGCTATTTGTAGCAATCTGACGCAGGCCATCAGGGCCTAGAAGTGCCATATAAACGGCCGCTGCGGTAGCCATCAGAGATTGGTTGGTGCAAACATTACTTGTAGCTTTTTCCCGGCGGATGTGCTGCTCTCTAGTTTGCAGGGTCAGGGTATACACAACTTGTCCCCGGACATCTTCCGTGAGACTAACTAGGCGACCGGGAATCTGCCGCAGAAATTCTGTTTTTGCTGCCAAAATTCCTAAGTGAGGCCCGCCAAAACTAGGGGGAGTTCCTAAGCAGTGGGCTTCTCCGGCGACGATATCTGCTCCCAATTCTCCGGGAGTTTTCAGGACGGCTAGGGTAGTAGGATCGTTTACTACGACGATTAATAACGCCCCCACTGCATGAACTTGGGTTGCGATCGCCCGCAAATCTTCCACTGTACCAAAGAAATTAGGATACTGCACCACCACAGCAGCACAGCGATCGCTCAACTGAGATTGGAGATGGCGATCGTCCACTGTCCCCGCAGCACTTATCCCCAAGGAAGCTACTTGGACATCCAAGCCGACTAGATAGGTGCTTAATAATTCCCGATACTCAGGATGCAAACTCCCCGCCACCAAAATTTGGGCTGGTTTAGTCTTGTTTGGAGAAAGACGCTTACTTTGTAATCTCAAAGCCATTAACACCGCCTCAGCGGTGGCCGAAGCCCCATCGTAGAGAGAAGCATTGGCCACGGGCATTCCGGTTAACCGAGCGATCCCCGTCTGAAATTCAAAAATAGCTTGCAAACTTCCCTGAGCAGCTTCTGGTTGATAGGGCGTATAGCTCGTGAGAAACTCCCCCCGACCTACCAAAGCCCAGACTGCGGCGGGAATAAAATGGTGGTAGCACCCTGCGCCTAAAAATGCGGCTACTTGATCAAGGGATTGGTTCTGGGCTGCTAATTCTTGGAGTACCTGCCGGACTTCTAATTCTGGTTTACCTAGGGGAAGATTAAATTGAACATTTTGCAGTTCTGGGGGAATTACCTTGAGGAGATCGGCGATCGATTCTAGACCCAACTCGGTTAATAATTCCTGCCGTTGCAACTCTGTATGGGGACTGTAGCGTGCCATGAGATGTCCTACCCTTTTTGATTAAGTATGATTAAGTTTTATCTTATTCTAACTCCCAAAAACATCTGGTTCTGGATTATGCACCTTCCCAGCATTATCTAATAATTCCCTTGCTCGATCGGGTTCATTAAAAATTAAATTCAACAAATCCCATTTAGACAGGCCTAGTTGTTGGGCATAAAATTCTACTTGGGTCAATATACGATCGTGGGATTGGCGCAGATACATGGCAATCACGGCTGCGGCCTGTTGATCTACCTTGCGTCCCAAGAAAAAAGCCATAGCTGTTAACAATTGCATTTCATAATCTGGCAGCACGGGGATCGAAATTTCCTGAGATGTTTGCTCTGATGAAGATGCCATAGTTTTTAATAAGAATGAGGAGAAAAAATAGACCCCCCTACGGTAACATAGCTTTTGGCATTAGCCTTCCAGAGCAATATTGGGGGCTAAAGATAAAACCAAGATAAATCTAGAGAGACGATCGCAGTAAAAGATTATGAAAGATTATGAATGAATTGCTACAACAAGTCCGGGTAATTGATCCTGTGTCAGGGACAGATACGATCGCTGACCTGTTGATCTGCGGAGGGATGATTCAAGCAATTTCTTCCCCAGAAGTTCCCTTAGAAATTCCCCCAAATACAACTATTATCGATGGGCGGGGGTTAATTCTAGGGGCAGGCTTAGTGGAGCTTTATAGTCACTCTGGAGAGCCGGGTTTTGAAGAACGGGAAACTTTTGCTTCCTTAGCAGCAGCGGCTCAGGCGGGGGGCTTTACTAGAATTGCAATTTTGCCCGATACCAAACCAGCGATCGATAGCCCAGCCACCCTCAATCTTTGCCAAACTAAGCTAGATAAATTAAATAAATCTACTAATAATCCAGATAATTCCCCAAATAATTCTTCAAACAAATTACCCCTGTTTTATCTCTGGGGAGCCTTGACCCAAGGAGTTGAAGGAGAGCAGATGACTGAGTTAACAGAACTGGCAGGAGCCGGAATTGTGGGTTTTGCTGATGGTCAGCCGATCAAGAATCTTGCCCTAGTCCGCCGTTTATTAGAATATCTCCAACCTTTTGCTAAACCCGTAGCTCTGGCCTTGGGCGATCGTTCTCTAGAAGGCGGGGGTGTAGCCCGGGAGGGGTTAAATTCCCTTACCTTTGGACTGGCGGGGAATCCCCACCTGAGCGAAACTGTTTACCTTGCTGCCCTGCTAGAGATTCTTACGGCTATTCCTACCCCTGTGCATATTATGGGGGTGTCTACCCGGCGGGGGGTGGAGCTAATTGCGGAAGCCAAATCTAGGGGAGTTTCCCTGACTGCCAGTACTACTTGGCTGCACCTAATCTGTAATACCCAAGACCTGGCCACCTACAATCCCAGTTTGCGCCTCCAGCCGCCCTTGGGGGAACCAGAAGATCAGCAGGCTTTGATAGCCGGGATCAAAACTGGAGTATTAGATGCGATCGCTATTAACCATACTCCCTACACCTACGCCGAAAAAACCGTAGCTTTTAGCGATGCCCCACCGGGAGCGATCGGCTTAGAATTAGCTCTACCCTTACTATGGCAGCACCTAGTAACCACCAAAAAATTAACGGCCCTCCAACTCTGGCAGAGCCTCAGCACCAAGCCTGCCCAGTGCCTCCAACAAACTCTGTCTTCCCTTACCCCTAACCAACCCGCAGAGGTAATTCTCTTTGATCCCCAAAAAATCTGGCAGTGCAATACCGAGAGATTGGAGTCGATCGCCCCTAATACTTCTTGGCTAGGACAAGAAATTAAGGGGAGAGTTATCAAAACTTGGTATTCCTAGAATTCCGACACTAAACTCTAAAATCAAGGATTTACGTTAAGCTAGAAGAGTGAGTCCGGGTAATAGTTCAGGCGTTTTGTTTCTAGACCTGTCTCGGACGGGTAATACCTAGAAAGGGGGAAGACTCCATGCTCAGAATCATTACTGACCAGACTGAAGCCGAAACAGAATTGCAGCGTATTTGCGATCGCACCCACGATGACCAAGTGGTGCATAAGGAGGCAACAGTCCGGGAAATTCTCCAAGCGGTAAAACGTCAAGGAGATAAAGCTCTGCTGTACTACACAGAGGAATTTGATACTAAAACCCTGACCTCAGACCAACTACGGGTTAAGGGAGCAGAACTAGATGCCGCCTATCAGCAGGTTTCTCAAGAACTCCTTAGTGCAATTCAACTGGCGGCCAAAAATATCGAAGCATTCCATCGGCAGCGTCTGCCCAAGTCTTGGGTACAGTTTGGGGAAGATGAAGTGGTGCTAGGTAAGCGTTACACCCCCGTCGATCGAGCTGGAATTTATGTTCCCGGAGGCAGAGCTTGCTATCCTAGTACAGTCCTAATGAATGCTATCCCCGCCAAGGTTGCCGGGGTTCCTCGTTTGGTGATGGTGACACCACCGGGAAAAGATCCCCATCTTAATGCTGCTGTCTTAGTGGCGGCTCAGGAAGCAGGGGTAGAAGAAATTTATCGAGTTGGTGGGGCGCAGGCGATCGCTGCTCTGGCCTACGGTACAGAAACGATCCCTAAAGTAGATGTGATCACCGGCCCCGGTAATATCTATGTCACCCTGGCCAAGAAATTAGTCTACGGAACTGTGGGGATTGATTCTCTGGCAGGGCCTTCCGAAGTGCTAATTATTGCGGATCAGGATGCCAATCCTAGTCATGTAGCAACAGATCTTTTAGCTCAAGCAGAGCATGACCCTATGGCCGCTGCAATTTTAATCACTCTCGATCCCAAATTAGCCACCGCAGTCCAAGAAGAAGTCCAACGGCAATTACTCGATCATCCCCGGAGATTACTTACCGAGAAAGCGATCGCCCACTATGGCTTGATTATCCTAGTAGATTCCCTAGAAGAAGCTGCCCGCCTCAGCAATCAGTTTGCGCCAGAACACCTAGAACTAGAGGTGACTGAGCCGTGGGATTTGTTAGAAAAAATTCGTCATGCCGGAGCTATCTTCCTTGGCTATTCCACTCCTGAAGCCGTAGGAGATTACATTGCCGGGCCTAACCACACCCTGCCCACCTCTGGGGCTGCTCGCTATGCCTCTGCCCTAGGGGTAGAAACCTTCATGAAACACTCCAGCTTGATTCAATACTCTCCCCAAGCCCTGCAAAAAGCGGCCGGGGCCATCCAAGCTCTAGCCCAAGCTGAAGGCTTACCTTCTCATGGAGAATCTGTCCGATCGCGGGTTAAGGGGGTGCGGGAATAGGTTAACATTTAATACTTAGTTGCTCAATAATTAGCTGAGAGATGATCAGCAGGGAACCTTTGAAGTGTTAAATACAATTGTCGTAGCGGTGGATGGGACAGATTTATCACTAGCTGTGATCAGTACCTTAGCAAATTTGAAAATTGCTCCTCAAGGAAAAATAGTTCTTGCCCACGTGATCTCTTTACCCGATGATCTTATAGAAGCCGATCGCCCCCGGAAACCGGAATTTTTGTCTCTTGAAGCAGCAGAAAAACAGTTAGAGGAGTACAAAACCCAATTACCCTACTCCTGTGAGTCAGAAGTTGTCCTAGGAGATGCGGCGATCGAACTAGTCCGGTTGGCACATATTTATCAAGCTGATTTAATTGTTATGGGGAGCCGGGGACTAACAGGAGTGGAGCGGATAATTGCTGGTTCTGTGAGTAGCCAAGTTATGGCCGAGTCTCCCTGCTCGGTTTTGGTGGTTCGCCCCAAATAGCCTATGATAATTTCCGTAAGTAGGTTGCGTTCCTGTAACTGCGCTGTTGCTAAGGCTACTTCCAACTCATTATCCTCGGACTACCTAAAATTTGACCGTTAAACCTAAGAAAATAATTAATTCGATCGCCATGGAAGGGACAACTATTCAAGATTGGCATATCCTGATGCTGAATAATCAGGTACGAAATGTAGCTTTTTATCGGGCGATCGCCGAGACAATTCAACCGGGAGACTTGGTATTAGATATTGGGACAGGGACTAGTTTATTATCCATGATGGCTGTGAGGCTGGGTGCTGGTCATGTCTATACCTGTGAAGTTAATCCAGTTTTATATAAAAAAGCCCTAGAAATTATTGATCTGAATGGCTTCAGCGATCGGATTACTGTTTTTAATCAGCTTAGTTTTGATCTTTCTAGTCAAGAAATACCCCCCTGTGATGTGTTGGTGACAGAGACGATCGCTGACGATGTGTTTGGGGAAAATATTCTCAAAATTGTTGAAGATGCCCAAAAACGCCTCCTGAAGCCCCAAGCCAAGATTATTCCTCAAACAGTCCGAGTTTATCTAGCTCTGGTAGAATCCCGCCATTTTATGGAAAAGCTCTGGGTATTTCCCGACAATACCTGTGGTTTTGATTTATCCCCCATCAATGAGCATCAAGGAATTTGGCTCTACGTCACCCCGAAGGATATTCCCTACTATCAAATGCTATCAGAGCCGATCGCTGTTTTTGATGCTGATCTTACTCAATCTTATCCTAGCCAGAAAAAAACCTTAGTTGAACTAAAACATCCCGGAACCTGTCATGGAATGCTAATTTGGGGAGAATATCAACTCAGCAAGGACAACTACCTCAACACCGGACCCACCTCGCCGCAAACTTCTTGGAATCAAATGTTCTATGCCTTTGCCAATGCTGGCGCTGGCATCCCTGTCCGAGAAAAACAATTAGCCACTATTAATTTCAACCTAGCAGAAGAATACCCTTTTGCTTTCCAGCTAATTTCTTGATTAATTTCTTGGTTCTTTCAACTATTAGAGAATCCCGGTGATCATTCCTGCTAAAAGAATAAAGCCAATCACAACATTTTGCCGAAATATGGTGGCGTAGAGGGAGTTTTGAGTATACTCAGTTCGACTACGCTCACTGAGTGGAAAAGAGTTTTGACTACGCTCACTGAGCAAAGCCGAAGTGAAGAGAACTTCTAGACGATCGAGACGAAAATATTGCCAACCCCAGAAAATTATTGCTGCTCCTAAACTAAGCCAGAAACCTAGTTTTAATTGCATTACCCAACCTAATCCGGCTAATAAACCTGCTGTGGCAGCAAAACATAGACCAACAGCTAAGGCTGCATATTTCCCCAAGAAAATGGCACTGGAATTGATCCCTACTTTTAGGTCATCTGCCCGATCGCTCATGGCATAGACAGTATCAAAACCCAGAGTCCAGAAGATTGTAGCTCCCCATAGCCACCAAGTAGAGCTAGGAATGCAAGCAAGACTAGAACTATTAGTGCAACTTACGGCAGTCCAACTAATTAAGACGGCAAAACCCCAAGCGATCGATAGCACTAGCTGGGGAACCGGGAAAAATCTTTTCGCACTGGGGTAGAACAAAATTATGGGGACGGCAGCCACACAGAACCAAAAGGTGAAGGGATTGAGGTACAAAGCTAACCCAGCAGCACATAGAAGAGATAAGAGGCCGACAATAATTCCGGTGGTGATAGAGAGCGATCGAGAGGCGAGGGGACGATGCTTGGTTCTTTCTACTAAGGGGTCAAGATTCCGATCCCAGAGGTCATTAACTACACAACCAGCCCCACTGGTGGCCAGAGTTCCCAAGATAATAATTCCCACCAAGACCGGGGGCGGAGTACCTTTGGCAGCCAGAAATACTGCCCACAGGGCTGGAATCATTAGAATTAAGCGCCCAGCAGGTTTATCCCAACGCAAGAGGCGAAAAATTGTCAGGGTTGTTTGCCAGAGAGAAGATGGTGTAGTTGTCATAGCTATAATTTATCATTTCTGGCATATCCCGAAAAAAAAGTCAGGGAAATAATTTTCTCGAAATCAGTTGAAGATAATTGATCGAAGATTTGTGATGAGGTTTTGGCTACTTCGACTACGCTCAGTCAGCGATAATGGTTACAGTTTTCTAAAATGGTATTAGGGAAATTTTTCATCCCGAACTCACGTTAATATTAAGTATTGGTGGATTATCTTCCATCATCTTATTTCTTGAACCTGACCTAGGGTTAATCCCCTAACTTGAGTTAAATTAGTCCCTGTAAAATCTGTATTTAAAAGTTGGGCATTAGTGAAATTAGCTCCTATAAGATTAGAATTGCTGAGATTAGTATTAATTAATTTAGCAAAAGTTAGATTAGCTGATTGAAGATTTGCCCCCGCTAAACTAGCTTCACTCAGGTCTACAAATCTTAATAGAGTATTAGTTAAATTTGCTTCTCGGATGTTGGCATTATTTAAATCAGCCCCATACAAATTAGCATTACTTAAGTCTGCCTTGCTGAGATTTGCCCCCCGGAGATTGGCTCTGAGTAAGTTTGCATCCCGGAGATTAGCTCCTTTGAAATCTGCATCTCGGAGATCACAGCCCATACATTGTTTTGTGTCTAGGAGTTTCTTTATATCTTGGGAATTTGCTGCGGTGGCAATATTAATAGAAATGATACTAAAAACACTACTAGTTAAAGCAGAGGCGATCGTAATCCTAGCAAGTAAAATAAAGCTAGTAAGGGCGCAAGGTCTTACACCCTTACCCATTTTTAATATTAGTCTGAGAGAAGTTAAATTCATAAAATATTCCCCTAAATGTTCTTAGAAAATCTCTACCATAGCAGCCCAAGTCAATCCTTGTTGGATATATTTAGGGGCATCAGGAATATAGGGACTATGGAGACGATCGATCCCTAGTATTTTGGCAGTATCCGGCAGGACTGGGACATCAGGATCGTAGGCAGTGGGACGCATCAGAGAACTAGAAAAACCCTTAAAGATCATAATTTCATCAGATTCCCCATCAATCTCCGCTCTAATTAGCAAGACTTCTTGGGGATTATTTTTAGTATATTGTTCTAGTTGTTTTCCCGGTGAATTATCCATAGTTTTTCCCTTTCTGCATCTTTAAGTCTCCCTTTGCTCTGGCGTAGTAGCACGTTAATGCGGAGCTTAAAGCCCTAAAGCCCTCCGGGCATACCAGAAACGGGCATACAAGAAAAGAGGGTTTTTCTTGCTACTTACCTGAACACAAATTGCTGTAAGAGTTATTGTTCGATCGCCGATCGACCCTGTTTCCCTAAACGGACAATAATAAAATAGGCAAAAGACATTAGGTAAATAAATAGACCCACCCCACCCCAAAATGCCATAAATTCTGGTTTATAAGCCCCGTGGAAAATATCTTTGTAGGCTAAGGGCGGCTCTAGCCATATCTGACAAAAACTGGTCGATCGAGTCTCTTCAGAGAAGGCACAGGAAAGGAATGGAACATAAACCAAGGCTCCAACTAGGGTGTAGGCAGTTACAGCCCAGCGCCAAGTTGTAAAAACCAACCGCAAAATAGAAGGGCGCTGTTCGGTAATATCTTCATTGAGATCCACCCAGAACCATAGTGCTAAGGGAATTAATAGGCGAGCGATAAATCCAGTGACATATCCCACACTCCAACCCGGCATCAACAGGTAAGTAGTCAAAAACAATAAACTAGATACCCGCCAGTAAATAATTAATAAGCGGACGATCGCCTCCGATCTCTGTACTGCTGCCCAAATAATTAATATTGCTGGGAGAATCACGGTAAACAACACCGCCAGCCGATAATCTGTCCAAACTAGGGAACGCAACCAAGTATCCTGCATTTTTAAAACTTATACGTTATTTAATAATAAATATAGCAATCCTAGATCATCTTACCCGCCGACTGCGGGTGAAATAGTTTATTAAACCCATCCCCTATTAGACCATGCAAATTACAGGTAAAACTAAGTTATTGGGGGTAATTGGTGATCCGATCGCCCATTCCCTCTCTCCGGTGATGCA
>JANMHD010000349.1:0-4135 GCA_031374985.1 Coleofasciculaceae cyanobacterium OTE_70_metabat_329
TTGAGGTCTTTATGGGCATCATTCAAAAATGATCCTTCAGGATTCCACTTAATATTTGAGCCATCAATTCCCCGCAAAGCCAAATTCATTATGCGGGAAATAGATAGGCAAAGTGGCAATTAATTTTACTATGCTTCGATAATTACTCGCAGATTTCCTTGTTTTTTAACAACTCGACAAGCGATCGTATCCCCGGCCCGATCGCCAGATTTTTCAAATTGTAAATCTATTAAAGTATTACCAATACGCAGATTTTTAATAGATAGGCGACCGATCGAACCAATTAGAGCTGGATCTATAATGCGCAGTTGCTTATTAGGAGCATTGGGAACCAGATTCACCATCATGGTAATTAACTGAAAAATTGTGCCGCTGGCCCAAGCTTGGGGAGAACAAGCCACTGGATATTGCACGGGAGTACTAAAGCCATCATGTTCATAACCACAAAATAGTTCTGGAGGGCGCTGGTAGGGTTGAGATAGGGTCATGTCAATTAAACCTTGGGCGACTAGAAGGGATTGATCTACCAAGTTGATCGATCGCAATCCACAGGCAATCAGGCTACTATCGTGCGGCCATACCGAGCCAATATGATATCCCATAGGATTATAGGCAGGGGAAAGACTACTGAGAGTCCGAATACCCCAGCCCGTAAACATATCTCTAGCCTTGAGACGACTGGCTACCTTCAGGGCTTTATCGGCATCTAAGATTCCCAAATTCAAACACTGGCCGGCATTAGAAGTAATACTATCCACGGGTTTGCCTTCTCCATCAAGGGCAAGAGCGCAGTATTCTTGGTCAGAGAGCCAGAAATCTTTGTTAAAGCGAGTTTTAAGCTCTATTGCTTGAGCTTGCCATTGGTTAGCTAGGTTGATCAACCCTTTTTTCTCTGCTAATTCACTCATCCGAATTTTGGCCGCATAGACATAAGCCTGTACCTCACAGAGAGCAATGGAGCCTTGGGCTAGGTTTCCTTGACTATCAACGATACAATTTTCTGAATCCTTCCAGCCCTGATTAGCCAGACCTTTTGCAGATTTACGACTATAGCTCAAATAGCCTGTGGCTTGACAACTCCGGTCAATCCAATCCATAGCGGCCAAGGCAGAATCCCAGAGTTGATCTAGAGTCTCCCTATCCTCAGTCCAAGCAAAATATTCAGCGTAGAGCATTAACCATAGGGGTGTAGCATCCACTGTACCGTAGTAGGGAGTGTGGGGGACTTCTTGACAACGAGCCATTTCTCCGAGGCGAATCTCGTGGAGAATTTTCCCCGGTTGTTCATCTCGCCACTCATCTTCTACTTGCCCTTGGTAACGAGCGAGGATAATTAGGGTTTCTTTAGCGATCGAGGGATCCAGCACCAAAGTCTGGGAAGCTGCGATCAGGGAATCTCGCCCAAACAAAGTAGAAAACCACGGCACTCCTGCTGAAAGAAATCGACTGCCCTCAAAGGTTTGCCGGAGAAGATAGACATCCTGTACAGCTCTGTCAATTACTTGATTCAGATACTTATTATCTGTTTGAATCTGGGTAATCTGTTGCCGCCATTGATGTTCTTCTAGAAGTTCCTCTGCTTTTGCTTGGTCAAAAGATAAAGGGGCGCTTACGGTAGAAGTGAGTTGATTATTAGTAAATAGATGAACTCGGTAACCTAAGGTGACAGAAGCACCGGGATTTAGATGGATACGCCACAGAGCAGTACCATTATTGACTTCATCGGGTTGACAGGAGTTGAAGTGAATGCGAGATTCCATTAATGATCCGTCTAAACCTTGGTAGGCAAGCAGGATGTCGGTATTTTGACTAGGGTTAGTAACTCCATTTTTTTCTACTAGAGAGGGAAGAGACTGAAGAAATTTGCCCCGATCTTTCCGTACCACCCCCCGGACTTCAAAAAGGTCAGCATAATCAGCATCAAAGCTGAGGCTCATGGTGAACTCCACAGATTTTGTATTGTGGTTTGTTACCAGAATTTCTTCAAATAAGCCGCCTTTAATGATGATATTTCTAAATATCCCAATAGTTTCGGCAGGGATATATTTTTCCGACAAGCTAGTACTGAGATCAACTTTGGTGCCGATCGCCAGACCATTCTGGCCATCACTGGGGGGACTAAGCTGGGAATCAATGGGGGCGCCAATCTGGGGATTAATTTGAGGATTGGCACACAGTACCGACATGGCAAAACCTTGACGGGCAGTGCTACTAAAGACAATGGGCGATCGCCCGTCGATCTGCAATTCTAAACGGCTCAGAAATCTAGTGTCCTTGCAAAATAAGCCCATGCTACTTTCGATACTATCCAGTCTGCAACCAGCACCGGAAATATTTCCCAAGGTATCAGTAACTAAAAATAGATCGTCATCCTTGAGGGTAACAGTAGAAATAGGGCGTTCGCTAACCACACAACTCCACGCATCACTGGGCATCTCGCTGGTAGGAGCAAACTTTCTGCCGTTAATTTCGATTAATTCTGCCATAGGTTTGCCTTGAAGGTTTTTGATTAGAAAGTTTGATAGGTATGGGTGATGTTGCTTCATGAAGCTGGGGCGAACGACTGGCCGATATTACCTCATAACGCTGGGGCGAACGGAAACTCCAGGGGGCATCGTGCATCAGGGATTGAGCAAGGATATGCCGATACAATTCACTAAGTTGAATTGCTACTCCAGACCAACTAAAGCGCTTATTGACATTAAGAGCAGCTTGTTGACGGAGTTTTCTAGACCATAATTCATTAGAAAGGATGCGATCGATCGCCTGGGCAAAAGCTGTGGAGTCTTGGGGTGGTACAAGCAATCCAGTTTCTTCCTGAACTACCGTAAAACTCAAACCTCCTACTGCTGATGCTACCACAGGAGTACCACAGGCCATAGCTTCGATCGCTACCAGACCAAAAGGCTCATAATGGCTAGGAATCACGCAGACATCGGCCGCTGTATAATAAAAAGGCAATAAATCATGGCCAATCCGCCCAGCAAAAATAGTTGATTCCTGCAATCCTAACTCTGCCACTAATGCTTCTATTCTTAATCTTTCCTGGCCATCCGGGAGTTCTGGGGAACTGCCCCCCACAATGACTAATTTTAAGTGTTCTGTTCCTTGGGCTTGGAGTAACGCACAGGCTCTAACTAGAGTATCAATGCCTTTGCGGGGATCAAACCTGCCCACATATAGAACAACTTTATCTTGGGGCTGAAATCCTAGCTGAGAACGAAATTCAGATTTTGGCAACAAACGGAAATTTAGCACATCTGCTCCACAGGGGATCACTTCGATTTGCCCCCGGGGAGAAACTAAGCTCTGCAAACATTCTTGCTCTTGGGGACTAGTGGCAACTACGCAATTAGCTTGTTCCAGAATTTCCTGTTCCACAGCCAAGCGAGTATTGGCGATCGCCGGTTTATGAGGCACTGATTGATACTTGACAGCACCTAGGGAATGGTTAGTATGGACTAGCTGAATCCCGTGGCTTTTTTGTAACTGCAATCCTGCCCAAGCAGAAAGCCAGTAGTTGGTGTGGAGCAAAGGATAAGCCATACCTTGTTTGCTTTGAAAGGCTTGAAAAGATTGGACAAACTCCGGCATATGATCAAATAACTGATCTCTAGGAATAAATTCTTCTGGACCCGCCTTGAGGCGAATAGTCCGACAGTGAGGAGTATGCTGGACGATCGCCTCATCTTTTGGACTGACCTTACGGGTAAACATATCTACCTGCCAACCCAACTCTGCTAAATGTTCTCCTACCTGACGCACGTACACATTTTGCCCCCCCGCTTCTTCACCACCAATGGCAGCAGCAGGATCTGCATGGTCAGAAATCAGGGCGATCGCTTGTCTTGGTATTTCTCTAGGCTTCTGCATGATATCAACCTCCAAAGTATATGCACTAATCAGTTATTAGTTGTCAGTTATTAGTTGTCAGTCTCGATACCCATGTATTTTAACATAAAGCAGGCGCAAAGTTAGGTTGCCGAAACTTTGCGCCCGCTAATATTGAGGCCATCAAGTCAGCCAATAACTGACAACTAAGAACTAACAACTAACTACAACGTCGCATTCTCCCACTCGAACAGCCCCTCGATGGAAAGGTACCGCTCGCCAGTGTCATAGTTGAAGCCCAGCA
>JANMHD010000343.1:0-1930 GCA_031374985.1 Coleofasciculaceae cyanobacterium OTE_70_metabat_329
ATTGAAATTTAAGCAATTTGAGCCATGACTATCATTCTAGCCCGTCTTGACCTTGAGGAAATATATTGCGACGTTGATGACTTTTATCAAATCTGGAATATGTGGAGTTCTTGCCTCAACTACCTTATGAAGGCAAAGCTAAACAGTACAAATCAAAGTTAAGTATTAGCGAAGTCATGATCATTGTCATTGCCTTTCATGGTTCAGGATTTCGTACCTTCAAAGATTTTTATGGTTGGTACTTTGGCTTTAAGCTGCCCCTGATTATCAATGACCGAGGGGAAATTCTCTCTTTTGCTTTAACTCCCGAAAATACAGATGACCGTAAGCCTGTGCCAGACATGGCTAAATCACTAGTGGGTAAGCTGTTTGCAGGCTGAGGTTATGTGTCTCAAGCTTTGTTTGAGCAACTTCGGGCAAGAGGGTTGGAGTTGATTGCCCGACGGCGCAAGAATATGAAGAATGGTCTTATCAATCTGATGGACAAGATTTTGCTTCGTAAACGAGCGATTATTGAATCGGTTGTCGATTTAACTTTTTAGTCAATCTTATTTCTGGGTTGATTGCCTATTCTTATCATCCTAAGAAGCCTTCTCTAGATTTGGAACACAAGGGTTTAGTTTCACTGCCTCCTGCTATTTTCTAGCATCGAACTCACGTTTATTTATAGTGGAAATATTCCCTTCGACTCCGCTCAGGGAATGAAAATAAGTACTCGAAGATTTGTAATGGAGTTTTGGCTTCGACTTCGCTCAGCCAGCGATATATGGTTATGGTTTCCGTAATAGTATTAGGAGGATTTCTTATCCCGAACTCACGTTAATTAATAAAAATCTCATTATGAATAGGAATTTCAATAATAAATTTAGTCCCAGTGTAGAGTTGAGAAATACATTCTATTTTGCCATTATGTTTCTCAGTAATAATTTGATAACTAATAGATAATCCCATACCCGTTCCCTTGCCGATCGCCTTGGTGGTAAAGAAAGGATTAAAAATATATTGCTTAGTCTCCTCAGTCATACCCATCCCATTATCCGCGATGGAAATTTGAATCCAACTATTATTAATAAGCTTAGTTTGAATAATGATTTTCTTAGATAGGTCTGGAGAATAGAGATATTGAAATTCTGGGGGCGTATTGGGCGGAGAAATATAACTTGATTCGATCGCATCAATGGCATTTACTAAAATATTCATAAATACCTGATTAAGTTGTCCTGCTGAACATTCTACTAAGGGCAGATCCCCGTACTCCCGAAATATTTCAATCCCCGGATTATCCTCACTAGCATAGAGACGATGCTGCAAGATGAGGAGAGTACTTTCAATACCTTCATGAATATCTACCGCCTTAAATTCTGATTGATCCATGCGGGAAAAATTACGTAAAGATAAGACAATATCCCGGATGCGATCGGTCCCAACTTTCATAGACCCCAACATCTTCGGTAGATCTCCTGTCAAAAATTCTAGGTCAATTTCTTTAGCCAAGGCTTTAATTTCTGGATCATCACTAGGATGCCGTTTTTGATAAAGGCTAATCATCCGCAGCAAATCTCCCACGTACTGCTCTAAATACATTAAATTACCGTGAATAAAACTAACCGGATTATTAATTTCATGGGCAACCCCGGCCACTAACTGTCCTAAACTAGACATCTTTTCGGTTTGAATCATCTGGGATTGGGCTTTTTGTAATTCTTGTAGAGCTTCTTCTATTTGTTTTGCTTGTAATTGAGCCTGAACAGTAGCTTTTTTTAGTTCTTGAAGATTGTTATAGGCCTTAGAATGGTAACGAGCTCTCGCAATAAATTCTAGCCGATCCGGGAGCTTGACTAAATAATCATTGGCTCCGATATTAAAGGCTTCGGCTTTAAGTTCGGCATCTTCCTTCGAGGAGAGCATTACCAAGGGAATTTCCCTAGTA
>JANMHD010000383.1:0-13127 GCA_031374985.1 Coleofasciculaceae cyanobacterium OTE_70_metabat_329
CCAAGTAGATCGATCGCATAAACTCGGCGCTGATTTGCAAGGGCAGAAATATTCTTCCGCCAATGATCACTAGAGGCCCCAAAGCCATGAATTAAGACTACCGCCTGATCTTGATTTTCTAGGGTTTGGTCAGGATTTGGAACTTGTTCACAAACTTGGTAACGAATTGAGAAACCCCGCCATGTCCAATATTCTATTTGCGGTAGATGAGCATTTAAATTTGTGATCATAAATTATTTTTTATAGTGTAGGAGCATAAAGCTTTACGCTCTTATTTTATATCCATAAACAAGCGAGGGGAAATATGAGATATTCCATAAAAAATAGCCGCCAAATAAATTGGTAAAACTTAGCGATCGCCTCTTGACTCTCTAGATCAACATTCCAACTTTGCCACCACATTAACCCCAAGGCAATACTATGGCTAATTACTAAGAATAGCAGATTAGTTTGGGGTAGCCATAGTAAGCCAGCAATGATGATTCCTAGATAAGCGATCGTCAAAATTGATCTGCAAACATTAAATACTGTTTCCTTACCTAACTTAATAGTAAAAGTATTAATCTGGTATTGCTTATCTCCTTCCATATCTGGAATATCTTTCCCCAGAGCAATAGCGATCGTAAACACTAAAATAAACCAAGTTATCACCCAGATAGCATTAGGAATTACCAAACTATTACTAGTAAATAATGTAGATTGAAAATGTAAAAACAAACCCAAATTAACTACTAGGCCCCGGACAATAAGAATACATAGAGCTGCAAAAATAGGTAATCTTTTTAATCTTATGGGGGGTAAAGAATAGGCTGTACCAATTATCAAACTTATGGATACCATCAATAGGAGAAATTTTCCTGAAGCTGCCGCAACTACCAGAGATAATATTCCACAAATAGCTACAATGATTTGCCCAACTTTGCGAGAAAAAGCCCCAGATGCTAGAGGCAATTGAGGCTTATTAATTTTGTCAATTTCAATATCTTCTAGCTGATTTAAACCAACTATATAAATATTTCCGGCTAAGCAGGCTATCCAAGTAGTGAGCAATTGAATTGAATATAGCTTAAGATTTGGCTCTAAATATTGATAAAAACCTAGGGGAAAAATTAGGCGATCGCTTCCTACTTCAGCTAGGGAAATCAGGAACAAAGCTAAGACACTTAGACTTGTCCCAATTACTGTATGGGGGCGAGAAAATTGCCAAAAAGCCGATAAATTTTTGTTGATATTACTAACTAAATTAGGAGAAGAATTAACTAAACTCATGCTTTATTAAATATTTGGTAAAAAAATACTAATATATTCCCTTTGTACCACACAATAAGCCATAACGAATCAGACTGCGTTGATAGCCACTCCGCATCAAACCCAATACCAAAGCTCCTTCGATCGTCTGCCATTTCCCCTGCCATAAACTTTGCAACAAGCCAACAATTGTCTCTCCCGTAAAAGCTGAAGCAATCACGGCATCCCAAAAAGGAGCCACTTCTGAAGACCAATCTGCTGTACAAATATTTTGAAAATTAACCTGTTGTGCCAAGTTTTTGTAATCCGGGATAGAAATAACTGGGGGCAGACAATAGACCCGATAAATTTCGGCTAAATGTCTCTGCTCTTGGTTGGTTAGCTCTCCCGTAGCAGGAGTAATAGGACGATGACACCAAGTTGCCATGAGCAGTAATCCCCCCGGCTTGAGGACTCGATAAGCCTCTTGGAGAAACTTTTGCTTATCAGGAAAATGTTCTGCACTCTCTAAAGACCATACCAAATCAAAACTATTGTCTGCAAAGGGCATCTTCAAGGCATCCGCCACTAGAAATATAGTCTGTGCTGTTAAACCTTGGCTTTCTGCTCTAGCCTTAGCTCGGTTTGCCTGTACTGGACTCAGGGTAATCCCCGTAGCCTTAGCTTTATATTTATCTGCCAAATATAAGGAACTGCCACCAATGCCACAGCCTACATCTAGAATATCTTGTGGTTGCTGGACTTGTCCCCAGGCGAGTAATTCTTCAATTAGATCAATCTGGGCTTGGCGACGCTCCTTGCATTCCCGTCCATTGATTCCGTAGTAGCCATGATGGAGATGTTCTCCCCAAATTTCCTCCCACAAACCAGAGGAAGCGTCGTAAAATTCTTGGATGCGTTGGTTGAGGGACATATTAGTTTAGTTACAGTTACGGGGGCTGAATATCGCCATATTTCTGCATTTTATCATTCTTGAGAAAACATCAGCTTATGCTCTATCGCCGCTTTGGAAAAACCAATTTAGAATTATCAGTGTTTTCCTGTGGGACTATGCACTGTTTAGAGTCGATCGATATATTTCAGGATACCTTGAGGACAGCGATCGCCCAAGGAATAAATCACTTAGAAACTGCTAGAGGCTATGGTAAAAGTGAGGTGTATTTGGGTCAGTCTCTGCGATCGGGTTTAGGTATTGCTAGAGAGAATTTGTATATTACAACTAAGTTACTGCCCACTCCAGACCCCAAGACAATGGAGCAAGAAATTAAGGAATCTCTAGAGAAATTACATCTAGACTACATAGATTGTTTAGCTATTCACGGCATTAACACTTGGGAACATTTAGAGTGGATTACTTCAGGAAATGGTTGCTGGTCAGCAATCCAATCAGCCTTAGAACAAGGTAAAATTCGCCATGTAGGATTTTCTACCCACGCCCCCTTAGAAATTATCTTGGCAGCAATTAATACTAACTTATTTGAGTTTGTTAATCTCCACTACTATTACTTTTTTCAAAGACATCAAGCAGCTATAGAATTAGCCTATCAAAAAGATATGGGAGTGTTTATAATTTCCCCAGCTGATAAGGGTGGCTTACTCTACGATCCGCCCATTAAGCTACAGGAACTTTGTCAACCTTTAACCCCGTTGCATTTAACCTATCGCTGGTTATTAAGCGATCGTCGTATTACTACCCTGAGTTTTGGGGCAGCAAATCCAGAGGAAGTTAACTCTGCTTTAGACATAATTAATAATTCTAATTATAGTTTTAATCAGATTCTTGAACCCCTGAGCTTAAAGGAATTAGCTATTTTTACTAGACTAGAAAATCACCTCACTCAAACTCTTAGTCCTGATTCTCTTGATATCAATAATTCTGATGCTAGTAATAATTTAACAACTGATAAATGTAGTCAATGCTATGCTTGCCTGCCCTGCCCTGAAAATATTACCATTCCCGAAATTCTCAGATTACGTAATCTTGCTGTTGCCTACGATATGACTCAGTATGGTGAGTATCGCTACGGCATGTTAGAAAACGCCGGACATTGGTTTCCGGGTCAAAAAGGAAATCGTTGTACTGAGTGTGGAGATTGTCTCCCCCGTTGCCCCGAAAAATTAGAAATTCCTCGCCTCTTAAAAGATGCTCACCAAAAACTTAACGGTTCTCCTAGAAGAAGACTATGGGGCTAAAAGTCCATACAGCAGTTTGTGTTCAGATAAGTGGGAAGAAAAACCCTCTAAATCTTCCTTGGCAAGGGAGACTTGAAGATCAAGATCGTAGCTTATTAGATTAACGTGAATTCGGTTTAAGCAAAAGCTCTGACCCTAAACCTAGAGACGTTCCCTGAGCGTAGTCGAAGGGAGCGGACTTGTAATGAGTGTAGTCGAAGTGGTCGAAGGGAATATTTCCGCTACAAATGAAGATAAGCGATCGAAGATTTGTGGTGGGGTTCTGGCTACTTCGACTACGCTCAGCATAAATTCGACTCAGTTCGGCTTCGCTCACTGACCTACGCTCAGCCAGCGATAATGGTTATGGTTTTCGTCTTCTTATTCCGAACTTACGTTAATTAAAGCACTACACATCTCAGCTTGGTCAGGTATCTACCAAATATTCAAGTCCCCCGGTAAAGGGGGATTCAAAGAAGCTTTTCTAAGTGCATCTAAAAGAAAGCGGCTGTCACTCTTTTGGGAGGGCTATAGCTCTCTAGGTTACTTTTCATCGGGGTCTATAATGCGTTGAAAAAGATAACCTGTACCTCTGGCGGTTAAGATTAGCTCTGGATTGCTGGGGTCTTCTTCTAGTTTTGCCCGGAGCCGGGAGATATGCACATCCACCACCCTTGTATCCACATGGCGTTCAGGAGTGTAGCCCCAAACTTCTTGGAGAATTTCTGACCTTGAGAAGGGTTCCCCAGAACGACTAACTAAAAGCTCTAACAGGCTAAACTCCATGCCCGTGAGGCGAATTCGTTCATCACCTTTATAGACTTGACGCTTGTTGGTATCAATTCTGATGGTAGTGACGGTGATAACTCCAGAACTAGGTATCCCAGAGGTTCCGGTTTTATCAACCCGCCGCAGTACCGATCGAATCCTGGCTTCTAGTTCCTTAGGAGAGAAAGGCTTAACTACATAATCATCAGCCCCTAGCTCTAAACCAGTGATGCGATCGGCCACATCCCCCAGGGCAGTAAGCATAATAATCGGAATATCGGATTCTTTGCGGAGTTCCTGACAAACTCCATAGCCATCCAGCTTAGGCATCATGACATCTAGAACCACTAGATCTGGATTGGTATTGCGAAACGTTTCTAGGGCTTCCTCCCCGTCAGCGGCGGTGACTACATCATAGCCAATCATGGAGAGGCGGGTTTCCAGAATTCGGCGAATACTGGCTTCATCATCAACAACTAGGATTTTTTCTTTATGATTTTCCAAAGGATTTTATACTCCCAAACGAAATATACTTTGTTAAGTTATTAGTGACTAGATCTTACTGCCTTATAATACAATGCCCATACTAATTAACGATTTCCCCGATTTTTAATACAGATTTAATTTGTTAAGATCTAAGAAGTATTATTAATTATATAGCGATTTGTAAGTACCTAGGGGCAGTTATTCTTCTGAAGGAGCTTAAGCCCTTGCCTGTACTACTCCATAAACTAGAAAAGGGTTGTATCTATCAAGGGTAACTATAACTATGGCAAAACCAAAGACTCGTTACGTTTGTCATAGCTGCGGTGCTGATTTTCCTCAATGGCATGGACGCTGCCCGGGCTGTAGTACTTACAATTCCTTAGAAGAGCAGCTAGTTCCTCAAGAGACTAATACTCGTCGTCCGGGTTGGTCTGGCTCCCGGAATTCTAGTATAAAACCTAGGTCTGCGGTGAGATTTTCAGAAATTGAAGATCGAGACCAGTCCCGGTTTGCCTCTGGCTATGAAGAACTCGATCGAGTCCTTGGGGGAGGCATTGTCCCCGGCTCCCTGGTGCTGATTGGGGGAGATCCAGGGATTGGTAAATCTACCCTGTTGTTGCAAGTGGCTAACCAACTAGCCAGCAAGAATCGTATTCTCTACGTCACTGGGGAAGAATCTGCCCAACAGGTGAAACTCCGGGCGGGTCGCTTGGGGGTGGTTGATGAGGATAATTCTGAGGATCAATCTCAAGATAATCTAGCTAAAAATAAACAAGCTAAACAGAAACCATCCCAAGACCTTGATCCCGGCAGTCCCGTTAACCTTTATATCTTGGCAGAAACTAACCTAGAAGAAATTATCCAAGAGCTAGAATCTCTCAGGCCTCAAGTTGCTGTGATTGATAGTATCCAGAGTGTGTACCTTGCCGCCCTGAGTTCTGCCCCCGGTTCGGTTTCTCAGGTGCGGGAATGTACGGCAGCCCTGATGCAGGTGGCCAAACGGGAGCATATTACTTTGTTTATTGTGGGTCACGTGACGAAGGAAGGGGCGATCGCCGGGCCAAGGGTACTGGAGCATTTGGTAGATACGGTGTTGTACTTTGAGGGCGATCGCTATGCTGCCCATAGATTATTGCGATCAGTGAAAAATCGCTTTGGAGCTACCCACGAGATTGGGGTTTTTGAAATGATCGATCGAGGCTTACGGCAGGTAACGAATCCCTCGGAATTATTTTTGGGCAACCGGGATGAATTTGCCCCCGGTACTGCCACCATTGTCGCCTGTGAAGGAACTCGACCGATCGTGGTGGAATTACAGGCCTTAGTTAGTCCTTCTAGCTACTCTGCTCCCCGCCGCTCTACCACTGGGGTAGATTACAACCGTTTGCAGCAGATCCTCGCCGTTCTAGAAAAACGGGTGGGGATTCCCCTCTCCAAACTAGATGCCTACGTTGCTTCGGCGGGAGGATTGGGGGTGGAAGAACCGGCAGCAGATTTGGGGATTGCGATCGCCGTGGTGGCCAGTTTCCGCGATCGAGTGGTGGATCCCCGCACTGTGATTATTGGGGAGATCGGCTTAGGGGGACAAATTCGCCTAGTCTCTCAGCTAGAACTCCGTCTCAAGGAAGCTGCCAAGCTAGGTTTTCAACGGGCGATCGTTCCCAAGGGACAAGCCCTGCCCCCCATGGATTTAGAAGTTATTCCTGTGGGTAGACTGTTGGATGCGATCGTCGCTGCCCTGCCCCCCAATGCCCGCCATGAACCAGCAGAATTAGAAACTTGATTACCCACGGCGATCAACTGCCTTAATTAGAAGAATAAATGGCTTTCTGGTTGAATGTTAATTTCCATAGGTACGGCTTGGGGAGGAGCATTTAGGGCAAACATAATTGCTTGGGCAGCAGTTTCTGGGGTAAGCATTTTCGAGCGATCGACCTTCAAGCTCACCCCATCCCAGAAGGGAGAATCTATCCCCCCAAAGTAAAATAAGGTAAATTTAATCCCGTAGCGCTTTAGTTCTTCGGCCATCGATTTACTAAAACCCACCACCCCAAACTTTGAGGCACAGTAAGCGGCAGCCATAGGCATGGAATGTTTACCCAGAATCCCAATCACATTACAAATATGACCGCCTTTATTATCTTTCATAATATTGGCAGCCCATTGGCTAGTATAAAAACTGCCCTTCAGGTTTAGGTCTAGCATTAAATCCAAATCCTCTGGGGTAATTTTGTTGTATTGTTTCAATACTCCGGCTCCAGCAGCATTGATTAACACATCAATTTTTCCCAGGTGATCTACAGCTTCTTGCATTAGCTCTTCTACCTGTCGGGGCTGGGTAATATCCGTAGGGACAATCAAAGTTTTAGTATTTAATTCTGAAGCTAAATCCTCAAGGTTCTCCTTGGTTCTAGCCACTAGGACTAAAGTTGCGCCCTGCTCTGCCAATTCTCTACTCACAGCCCTGCCAATTCCCCCCGTCGCCCCCACCACCATCACAACTTTATCTTTCATTTTTCTTCACATTTCTTTACATGATTTTTTCTATCTTAGCAAACAATTCTTGCTCAGGGGTAAAGGGGGCTTTGCTTGCCCTAATTAACGTGAGTTCGGTTTAAGCAAAAGCCCTGACCCTAAGCCTAGAGACGTTCCCTGAGCGGAGTCGAAGGGAAGATTTCCGCTACACATGAAGATAATCAATCGAAGATTTGTAGGGGGGGGTTGGCTTCGACTACGCTCAGCCAGCGATAAGGGTTACAGTTTTTATAAAATTATATTAAAGGGATTTCTTATCCCGAACTCACGTTAAATAAGCAAATAATTCTTGTTTTCTATATCTTACGGGTCAGCGACGATCGCTAAGAAATTAGCAAGATAAATAATACGTTAAATATGTTGTTGGTTTTTGGTCGATCGATATTTTGAGGAAGAACTAAAGGAACTAAAACAGAGAACTCCGCCTCAGAGGTATTATTTGGAACATAATAAGTTGTAGGGGGTCTAACCCCCCAATAGATATTTATCCATAGTTTAACGAGGTTTTTATGCACAGATGGCAGTCCAAGAAATTTCGACAGATAATTTACGGATTTCTGATTAGTCTTGGCCTAGTTATAGGAGGTGCTTGGCTGAATCCGGCTCAAGCTCAGATTAATCAAGCTACGGTGACGGAAGTTTTAGATGGCAATCAGGTTTTTATTCAAGGTAGGCCGGCTCCAGTGAACAGCGTAGCAGGGGCGGGGCAGCAGGTCAGCACCGGAGCCTCCCGGGCGGGGTTGAGGTTTAATAATGGGGCCGCAGGACGACTTCGACCCAATACTTCCTTGGTAATTGGGCAGTGCGTCCAAATTCAGCAGGGGGGAATTATTGCCAGTGGTCCCACTAATGCCTGTGCGGGTTCGGTACGGGCAGCAACTCGTGGTACGACTTTTATTATGGAATTGCAAGATGATGGCAACTATGGTTGCAAGGTTCTTGAAGGTAGCGTTTCTGTGACCCCGATCGATAACCCCGACTCCACTTCTAAGTCTGACCCCCCCCAAGAATTGATTCTTGAAGAAGGAAAAAAAGTATCTATTTCTAAGGAAGGAAAGATTGGTAAAGTTGAATCCATTACAGCAGAAGAGATTCTAGCTATTCTTAATGGTTCTCTTTTTTCTGGGTTTCGTCAACAGTTACCGGGGGGCGGAAATTTACAACGGGCGATTCAACAACTATTTCCGGGAGTTCCCTTGCCTAATTTAGGATTACCTTCGATTCCAATTCCTTCGATCCGCATTCCGGGCTTGCCCTTTTAGGAAAATATTGAAGTAGCACTGAAAAAGTAAGAATATCCTAGGAACGGCTCCGGGATATTCTAGGAAAAAGGTCTACCAGAAAAAACCATCACTTTAATTTAGGAGATTTTTATGTATAAGTGGCCGCAAGGAAAATTCCGGCAAATCATTTATGGTTTTTTGATTGGCATCTTTCTAGTTATGGGAGGAGTGGGTATCCATCCGGCTCAAGCTCAGATTAGTCAAGCTACCGTTACAGAAATTCTGGATGGTAATGAAGTATTTATTCAAGGCAGACAAGCAAGAGTTAATAATGTAGCTGGGGCTGGTCAGCAGGTTAGCACAAGGGTTTCCCGCGCTGGACTCCGGTTTAATAATGGGGCGGCGGGTAGGCTGCGATCGAATACTTCTCTAATAGTTGGCCAATGTATTCAAGTTCAACAAGGCGGAATAATGGCCAGTGGCCCGGCTAATGCTTGTATTGGTTCTGTGCGAGTAGCTACTCGTGGCACTACTTTTGTAGCAGAGTTAGGGACTGATAATAGTTATGACCTGAAAGTCTTGGAGGGCAGTATTGTAGTGACTCCCCCTACTCTATCTAATCTAGATAATCCAACCACTATGGATGGAGCCTCGAAACCCCCAGACTTAATTATTAGGCAGGGCGAGAAAATATCTATTGCTGAAAATGGGCAGGTTAGTCCCTTAGCTAGGATTACAGCAGATGAGCTTTTGACAATCCTCAACAATTATTTCTTTGGATTTACCCAACAATTACCGGGAAGTTCCAATTTACAAACAGCTTTAGAGGAATTATTTCCGGGGGTTCCTTTACCTAATCTACGACCAGCCCCAGTCCGAGGACTTTTTTAGATCAATTATTTTTAGCTCAATTAAGCGGAGTAGTGAAACCTACGCCACAGGCCTCGGTTAGTTTTCCTCTTTCTCTAATTAATAAAGATTCTCCCGAAGTTCTAATCAAGACTTCTGCCGGGACGGGATGACCGCAAAAATTTAGGGGAGAAAAAGACAAAAGATAGGCTCCACAATGATCGATAACTAGGCGATCGCCTATCTGCACTTTAGGTAATTTAATGCCCTTATGTACCACATCTAGAGGCGTGCAGGTGGAGCCAACAATAGTTACTTCTTCTACAGGAATTTCTGCTTTACGACCAGCTATCCAGATTGAAGGTTCAAAAACTCGATACTGGGGTTGTTTAACACCTAGGTTATTATTACCACCATCTACTATTACAAACTTTTTACCACGGGAGATTTTAATATCCATTACTGTCGTGACAAATACCCCAGCAGAGGCAGTAATAAACCGTCCACTTTCAAAGAAAATTCGTTGCAGAGTTGCTTGTAAATTTGCAGGTAACTCCTTAAATAAAACTTTTAATTCTTGACGGAGGCGATCGAGGTCTAGCCCCGGTTGTTGATCACTTTCTGGAACTCCAAAACCACCTCCAAAATCTAGCATGCTAATAGGTGGATTATGAGGATTAGTTAGCGATCGATCTGCAATCACCTTAAGTAAATACTTTGTATTCGCAGCAATATCTTCTGCCTTAAGATACTGGGAACCCGCATAAACAAATAACCCAGCATACTCAACTAAATCTGGACTACAAAGAGCGATCGCCTCGTCTAAATCTTCCTCTTCAATCCCAAAAGGTGAAGCCACTCCCCCCATGCGTAAGACAGCTTCGACAGCACTTAATTGCGGATTAACCCGGAGCATTACCTTAGTTTTTGTGGGTAGTAATTCACTATATTTTCGTAATAGCAATAATTCCTGTTTTGACTCTACATTAAAAGCTAAAATTCCTGCTTCTAGGGCAATTTTGATTCCTTCTGGAGATTTACCGGGGCCACCAAAAATAATTTGTTTAGCAGGAATTCCGTACTGAAGAGCGTGGACTAATTCCCCAGTAGAAGCAACATCAATAATCAAACCCTGAGCTGCCAAGATTTGCATAATAGTCGGGTTAGGATTGGCTTTTAGGGAATAGATAAGTTCTGCACTATCTGGGATAGTTGTCTTCATATCTGCAACATTTTGCAACAGTTGAGATTCAGAATAAACAACGAAAGGAGTTTGATAAATATTGGCTAAGTTTTCAATATCAACTCCCGCCGTTACTTGAGATGTGATCATATTTTTCAATTTTTAGTTTACTCAAAGTTGATATTTTCATACTTACTCGATCGCTCTCATCGGTAGCAGTCGATCACTAGCTTGGCTTAATTGTTGATTTTAGCTCTAAGCTTTTGCAGTAAGTCTAAAAGATCAGGAATTTATTCAGTAATAATACTCCAAATAATATTGTCATCAATACCCAGATATCCATGAATGATGCGGTTGCGAGTTGCGATAATTTGTCGCCAAGGAATTTCTGGATTATCTTCTCGTATTTCTGGAGGAATATTTGTGGCTGCTTCGCCGATAAGTTCTATATTTCTGAGAGTGGCATCATAATGTAGCTCGTCTTCTATAAAACTTGTTTGATCATGATCGTGAGTATAACGAATCACTTTTTGGGAGAAGCGAATCATGTCATCAATGTAGAAATGCCATTTGCGAATTGGTTTATTAAACATATATACTTTCGGCTTCGATAAATGGGCGTAATTCTTTTCTGAGGGCTGTTTCGGTAACTAAATCAACTGGACATTCTAGGAGGTCTTCTAAATAAAATAATGCGCCAAAGTAGAGTTTTGATGTGGCAGGAGTGTTAAAGCTAATGAGAATATCAATATCGCTATGGGGTTGAGCGGTGTCTCTTGCAGTTGAGCCGAATAGAGCAAGTTTTGTAACGCCAAACTGTTCTTGTAATATTGGTTTAATGCGGGTGAGAAGTTCGATCGCTTGTTGTTTTTTCATGATTTAGACACAACGATGTTTTATAAAAATCTAACTTTATTTAATGCTAATTTAGCCGATCGCTACCTTCATCAACAGCCGATCGCCAATTCGGGTTATTTGTTGATTTTAGCGATTTGTTTTTTGAGAATAGGTAGCTCTTGCTCTACGATTTTCCAGACTAATTTTAAATCTATACGAAAATATTCGTGAACGATTAAATTGCGAAAATCAATAATATCTCTCCATGCAATTTCTGGATATGTTGTATAAGTTTCATCGGACATAGCTCTTGCCGCTTCTCCTATGGTCTGCAATTGCAATAAAATCCAGCTTTGAATTAGCTCATCACTAAGGAATTCGTCTTTCCCTAATACTGAATATTTCTCAATTTTGTTAATTGCTTCTCGAATATCTTCTATTCTTTCTCGATCATCTCTCATAGGTTAATTGACTCCTGTAAAACTCGATCTCGAATTCTACTTTTTAAGCCTTCTACAGTGACAACATCGACTTTGGTTTGTAAAAGATTTTCTAAGTCTCGAATGAGTCCAACTGGAAACCAAGGGGTTGTTTTTTCGATATCATAATCAATTAAGAAATCAATATCACTTTCTGGGGTGTCTTCACCACGGGCGACTGATCCAAAAATTCGCACATTAAAGGCTCCATGTTTAGCAGCAATCGCTAAAATATTTTCTCGATTTTCCTGTAATTGTTTTTGTTTTTCCATGATTAGATTTCTCTCTTAGAAATGTTTGAGCAAGGTTTACTTAATGCTGATTTTCCCGATCGCTCTCATCGGTAGCAGTCGATCACTGGTTTGGGTTAGTTATTGATTTTATATATCATCCTCCATCTTTAGAAATCTAAAAAAGGATTAATGATCGTTAGTTTTTGTTCAATCATTAAATTATGTTGCATATCTTCTGAATAGAGAATCTTTGCTTCAGAAGTTAAAGCACTAGCAATAATTAAACTATCCCAGAAAGAAAGATGATAATTTGTTCTGAGTTTATAAGCCTGTTTTATCTCAAGTATTGTCAAAGGCATAACTTGGCATTGTTCTTCAAATTCTTCAATTATCTGAAGGAGTTGGTTATCTGAAAAATTAGCCTTTCTTTTGAGAACAGAACAAGTCTCGGTAATAACTTGTGTACTAATAGTAATATTTGAGTTGGTAGAATTTGTTAGTTGAATTGCAATCTTTCGTTTATAGCTATAAGATTCTTGATCAGATTTAGGATCGATCAGAAGGCGATATAACCAAATATTGGAGTCGATAAATATCATGTTAGCCATTATCTTCTCTGGAGTGGAGTTGATCTCTAGTTAATTCTCTCCAATCACTAGCTAAAATGGGATTCTCAGCAAGTTTATCCATAAGACGTTTTTTTTGCTTGGGTTTAACGATGACTTCTACCTCTAATTCTTCATTCAGGTCTTGATAGTATTCTTGGGGAATTTGAATCATACCTTTATTAATTTTAGTTGTAAATTCAATTGTTCTCATTATGAGTTTCTCCTATTTTTTGTTCTAGAGTTGAGTTTACTTAATGCTGACTTGTCCGATCGTTATCATCGTCAACAGGCGATCGCCAATTTAGGCTATTTGTTAATTTTAGCGATCGCTATCATTTGTTAGAGTATCTATTAATAAGAATTTTAGGTAGTCCAGTTTTTGTAAATACTGATGGGTGAGGGGAAATTTTTCTTTTTGAGAAAAGTATAGATCGGCAATCAAAGGATTACTTAATGTAAATGTTTGACGGAGATATTTTAATGCTTGATCTGGGTTTTGAATTTGA